>NZ_QUAE01000006.1:0-236500 GCF_003386945.1 Halobacillus trueperi
TCTCACCTACATCGAATGGGGTGGTTGGGAAGCTGCGAGACTCCCGCGGGAATGGATTGACTGGCGAGACCCCGCAGAGCGAAGCTCGAGGAGGCTTGCCGTCATCCCCGCAGGAAAGCGAGTAGCTCCCCAGCCACCCCTGACGCCCAACATGGCAACGAAACCCGAAAACATCTCGAAACTGAGTCTTCCACAATCGGGAGCATTAGTGAAATAAGCGTAAAAAAACCAAGCGGGAGGGATCCGCTTGGTTTGGGGGATTAATCTTGGATGAGTAATTGATATTTTTTAGGAATAATGTCTTCCTGCTTGATTCTTTTCAAGTATTCTTCAGCTTCGTCATATTTTTCAAAAACCAAATCCTCGTTATCTTTTCTAAACTCAATAACGACACGGTGGCTGTCTAATCCAACTATACGATACAGAGCGCATACTCCTTTCGTTGAGCATAATCAGCTCGAAAAACGCAAAAAAGCCGAAAAGTATCCACTTGTAGAAAGAAAGATACTCTTCGGCTTTTGTCTAGCTCTATTGTCCAGATCAATGTTACCGAATAATATATAAAAATGTTATCTTCGTTCAATGGTTAAGCACGAGTAAGGATCAAACATCTCCGTTTCATCCCAATCACTATTATAGTACAGAATGGACGATATGAAAACAGGTCTGCTTAAATTGATTTTTTCATGTCCTTTTGTTGCCGAATCCTTTGATATCCCTCAAGCTCTTCACATAATTGAACATACTCTAAACACATAAGATAGACTCTGTCGTTTTCCATTTCTCCTAAAGTTAAACACTCTTCTGCAGCCTTCCTGCAAACCTCCGCACATGACGCCGCCATTTCATCCATAACCGGGCTGTTTTTCTGAACAGTTTCCACAGCGTACTTATAGGCATTCATGCATTCTTCAAGCAATAATGTCTTCTCCAGCAGCTTTGTGTCCTTTTCGCCGATCATTCTACATCCTCCTCTTTATGGTTTCAATATGAGAACCATATAACTACGATCCTTATTAAAATCCCAGTCTACAAAGACATCTTCTATACTTGTGCCAAGAATCGTTTCTAATGAGGCAAGATTCAAAAGTCGCTTTTCCAGCCTTCGTTTGGAAATCTTCAGAGGCTGTTCATATCCAGCATTGATCATTTCCTTTTCAATAGCCACTAATATTCCGTTACGCTCTATCAGTAGTGTCCGTTCATTCAACAAAAACGATCGAACGGAAGCCGGTGTTTTTTCTGCTTTGCGGCTCATCTTTTCCACTTCTTCGTGTACCGCGTCTTTATGTTTATAGGATTTTAAACCTTCCTTGTCAGGGTTGTCCGTTTTAATCACTCCGATAAGTACACCGGTTTGTCTAGATAAAGACCAGTCATAATATAGTGTATCGACATTTATACCTGTATCGGCACGAAGAGTTGCTTTTATATCAGGAATTAATTCTCTCATCATAAGGTCTCGCGTTTCATCCACTTTTTTATCATTTTTCTGCCCGACTAATACCCGCTCCATTGGCGCAAGGAAATCTTTTAGGTAGATGGTTAGAAATTTCCCTTCTATGGAGACGAATACAGATGAGGGTCCTTTTCCGAAGTGGTCACGCAGCAACTTGCCAATATAGCTCGACATTTCTGACTGCATGGACTGCTTATCCATTCCTATCCCCCCAGACCAAACGTTTATCTATATTTAAATTATCACAAAACCGGGGTGATTAAACGGAATCGAGCACATCGAAAATATAGGAAAGGATATTTATTAAACTAATTGGCAGGATTGTGGAAGACTTGATTTCGAGATGTTTCGGGGTTCGTTTACGGTGTTGAGTGTTAGGGGTGGCTGGGAAGCAGCTCGCTTTCCTGCGGGGATGACGGCAAGCCTCCTCGTGCTTTGCACTGCGGGGTCTCGCCAGTCAATCCATTCCCGCGGGAGTCTCGCCGCTTCCCAACCACCCCATTCGATGTATGCGTGAAACGAACCCCTTTACCAAGTTGGATTGTCTTCCACTATCCGACTGTTAGAAGCATAAAGCGCTCTTATCAAACTTTCAGGATTCTTGAACCTGGCATGGGAGTTGATCTTACACTCCCATCAAGCTGGATAGCTACTTATCCGAGAAGTGGTTTTGAGATGCTTATATGGGAAAGGAGCGGAGGGGAATGGGGAGACTCCTACCTTAAGTGTGCAGGCGCCTCGATCAGCGGCGTATGGACTGGACTGAGCTGGCGGAGATAAAGGAAACACGAAGAACGGAGTGATTCGATGTTGACTTATCGTACAGAAGCGAGGGAAGTCTCACTAGCCGCTAGGCGCCCGGAACCGGATAACTAAGAGGAAAAAAGTGCTTGGTGAGACCCCGCAGAGCGAAGCTCGAGGAGGCTCACCGCGCTCCCGCGGAAAGCGAGCCATTCCCCGCAGCCCCTATCCACACAACAAACATCTCGAAACTGAGTCTTCCAGAAAAGAGAGCTTTCTTGTAAGAAAGGAATTGGGTTTTCGGTAGGTAAAAAAAGACAGCTGGGGATCAGCTGTCTGAGTAGTGGTTTATGTTGTTTTTTCAGCGTAAACCTTTTTCACTTCCTGTTGCCTGGGCTTGTTAGGTACTTCGTGATGATGGCGGCAACGCGGTTCGTATGATTCTGATGCACCGACTAAGATGATTGGATCGTCATAGGAAGCGGGCGCCCCATCGATCAAGCGTTGAGTACGGCTGGCCGGTGAACCACAAATAGGGCAGATGGCGTTTAATTTTGTGACACTTTCACTCAGTGCCATCATATCCGGCATTTTACCAAAAGGTTCACCTCTGAAGTCGGTATCCAGTCCAGCGACGATGACGCGTATGCCTTTGTCTGCCAAACACTCTACGACCTCTACGATATGCTCGTCAAAAAACTGCATTTCATCGATTCCTACGACATCCACTTCATCCGTCACATGCTGAAGGATATCCAGCGAGCTTTTCACAGGACGAGCCATCACAGAAGTGCCATTATGAGATACAACCGCATCTTCTTTGTACCGGTCATCAATCGCAGGTTTATAGACACGGACCGTCAAATTACCGAAAGTCGCGCGCCTGACGCGACGGATCAACTCCTCTGATTTCCCGCTGAACATACTTCCGCATATGAGCTCGACCCATCCACTTTGTTTCATTACATACACGTCTACTGTCGCTCCCTTCTCACTCGATCAAGCTTCAAAATATGGGGGGGATCATCCGGTATCCTCCCCTTTATTTCAACAAAAAAGAGCGCCCTTGATGACACCGATTTAACGGCGGCTTTGATCACCAAGGACAGCTCCCCATATTGATAAGTCCTTTGAAGAGTATAATTTAGCGCCTTTCTAACAAGAGCTTTTATACCCCTATTTTTTGACAAAAAAACAGGCAAACATCTGAGACAATTTGCCTGTTTTTGTTCAAAATGATGAAGTCCCTCTCAAGAGAGAGGGTATCATTATTATGAAAGGTTATATTTCTTCTTGAAGCGATCCACACGGCCGCCAGCTTTGTCAGCTTTCTGCTTACCTGTGTAGAACGGGTGAGACGCAGAACTAATCTCTACGCGGATCAATGGATACGTGTTTCCATCTTCCCACTCGATTGTTTCTTCAGAAGTCTGAGTAGACCCTGTTAGAAACTTGAAATTAGAACTTGTGTCTAGGAATACGACTTTACGGTATTCTGGATGAATTCCTGCTTTCATGTTCTTCCACTCCTTTTTGCCCTGAGTCCTTTGGAAACAGAGTTATTGTAAGAGCCGTCGAAGGTTCATAATAACACCTTGTACTGAAACTCACATAGAATGATTATAACAGGGGCTCCCCCCTGATGCAACATCCAGTTTCAAGAAACATACAATCGTTGAAACCATGAATCCTTTTTAACGACGGGCGGCTGTTGCTTTCCCTTTCATATCTTTATCCATGAGATCGAAAAACTCTTCATTATTTTTCGATGCTCTCAAGCGACGCAGGAACCTGTCCGTGAAGTCCTGCGAATCAGACATCGATTTCCGGATGGCCCAGATTTTATCCAGTTGCGTTTGAGGCAGAAGCAATTCTTCTTTTCTTGTTCCAGAACGAAGAATATCGATCGCAGGGAAGATCCGGCGCTCAGCAAGACTGCGGTCAAGATGCAGCTCCATGTTTCCTGTCCCCTTGAATTCCTCATAAATGACGTCATCCATGCGCGAACCTGTGTCTACAAGGGCGGTGGCAAGAATCGTCAAGCTCCCTCCCTCTTCAATGTTACGCGCAGCCCCGAAGAATCGTTTCGGACGGTGGAAGGCAGCTGGGTCGATTCCTCCTGACAATGTACGTCCACTTGGAGGGATGACTAGGTTGTAGGCACGAGCTAAACGAGTGATGCTGTCCATGAGAACAATAACATCGCGTTTATGCTCTACAAGACGCATCGCTCTTTCTAACACTAGTTCAGAAACCTTGATGTGGTTTTCAGGAACTTCATCGAACGTAGAGCTGACAACATCCACATCCGGCGCTACGGAGCGCTCAATATCTGTCACCTCTTCCGGACGTTCATCGACAAGCAGAATGATGAGCTTTGCATCGGGGTGATTTGTAGAAATGCTGTTAGCCATTTGCTTTAAAAGCATCGTCTTTCCTGCTTTTGGTGGAGCGACAATTAAACCACGCTGACCATAACCAACGGGCGCCATCAAATCCATAATGCGTGTGGAAAGCTTTTTCGTCTCCGTTTCCAGCTTCATTTGACGATCCGGATACAATGGGGTCAACGCAGGGAAGTGTACCCTCTCCTTCGCAGAGTCTGGATCCTCACCGTTTACGGCATCTACGTGCAGCAAACCATAATAACGTTCGTTCTCTTTCGGGGGACGTACCTTACCGGATACCTTGTCCCCATTTCTTAAGTCAAAACGACGGATTTGTGAGGCAGAAATGTAAATATCCTCTGCGCTTGGAGAATAATTGATTGGTCGTAAAAAACCGAATCCTTCTGAAGGAATAATCTCAAGGATTCCGTCCATGAAAAGGAAACCATCTTTTTCAGCCTGGGCTTTTAAAATCGCGAAAATCAATTCGCGCTTTGTCAATTTTGCATAGTAAGAGACTTTATATTGTCTAGCTTTCGCATAAAGCCCTTTCAATGTCATTGTTTCTAAATTGGAGATTGTTAAATCCGCCACGTGATCACCACTTTTTATTAGTTTTCTTTATTTTCAAGTCATGCAGACGAACGCATAAAATATTTGGGGGACATCATGTTTTTTACAACCCTAAAGATGGAAAGGCTAAAAAAACTCGTATATGACACCCTTTTATTACATATAGAATTAAAAACTTCTCTAAAGGATTTATTGAATGGCCCTGCTTTAATAGAGGATCTGCTTCCTAACAAAGGAAAACATTCCTTCAGCAGAACTTTTTTGTTAGAAGAATGAGAAGAAGTTAAGTGAAGTCAGTAAATAGAAGCATAAGGAGACGTGTGTCATTATCTTCTATCCTAATCAAACAATCTTTATTGTACTCCTGTCTTTCTACAGTTTCAATGCTAATTTGTGAAATGTTTAAGAAGGTGGGTTTTTGTAGATGAAGAGGAAGCTGGTTTGAACACAGCTTCCTCTCTCTTTGATGAAGGATGTTTTCATTATGGTTTCATGACCAAATTCGGCTTTTTCTTCAGGCTGTGGTCTCCGTCAATGAAACGCACCGTTCCTGATTTAGCCCTCATGACTAACGTTTGAGTCGTCGCTTTCTGTCCTTTAAATTGCACGCCTTTAAGGAGTTCTCCATCGGTGACACCGGTGGCTGCGAAGATGGCATCATCCCCTCCACAGAAATCTTCCATGTAAAGGACTTTGTCGACATCTTCAATCCCCATCTGTTCACAACGGAGACGTTCCTCATCATTGGCAGGTAGAAGCTTTCCTTGGATTTCACCTCCAAGGCATTTCAGTCCGACGGCTGCAAGCACTCCCTCAGGGGCCCCGCCTATACCGAATAGAATATCAACACCTGTATGATCGAAGGCTGTATTGATCGCTGCGGCGACATCACCGTCAGGGATCAGCTTGATTCTTGCGCCAGCTCCGCGGATCTCCTCAATGATCCCCTGGTGGCGTTCGCGATTCAAGACGACGGCAACAACATCTTCCACATTTTTCTTTTTTGCCTCAGCAACGGCTTGCAGGTTTTCTGCAATGGAGGCGTTGATATCCACTTTCCCTACAGCCTCCGGGCCGACGGCTATTTTATTCATATACATGTCAGGGGCATGTAAAAGCTGCTTATGATCAGCGATCGCTATGACAGCAAGGGCATTCCACGTGCCTTGAGCCACGATGTTTGTCCCTTCGAGGGGATCGACAGCTACATCGACTCTGGCTCCGTACCCATTGCCTAGTTTTTCACCGATATAAAGCATAGGCGCTTCATCCATTTCCCCTTCTCCGATCACGACGGTCCCTTTCATCGGGATCGTATCAAACACATCGCGCATGGCTGAGGTCGCCGCATCATCGGCTTCCTCTTTCTTTCCTCTTCCCATCCAACGCGCAGATGACAATGCAGCTGCTTCCGTTACTCTTACTAATTCCATCGATAGACTTCTTTCCATGGTGATCTCCCCAATCAATCAAAGATTTTTCCTCATCTCCCCATGGAAATCGTGAAGCTACGAATTTTGGAATTGCTCGATTTCTTCGTCTGACATCTCCTCATACCAGACTTTTGCACCTAAATCGATCAGCTTGTTCGTAATGTTTTCATATCCTCGTTCAATGTGATCGACACCTGTAATCTCGGTAACACCATCAGCCATCAATCCAGCTATGACAAGAGCTGCTCCTGCACGAAGGTCTGTCGCTTTCACTTTCGCTCCTTGCAACTTAGAAGGCCCTGTCACAATCGCGGAACCACCTTCGACCTTAATTGAAGCATTCATACGCCTCAATTCATCGACATGCTTGAAACGGGCCTGATAGATGGTATCTGTGACTACACCCGTGCCTTGCGTCTGTGTGAGTAAGGATGTGAACGGCTGCTGTAAATCTGTTGGAAAGCCCGGATAAACGAGTGTCTTAATATCGACGCTCCTCAAGTCTTTTCCTGGTTTGACGTACAGCTGTTCATCATTCTCTTCGATGGTGACGCCCATCTCCCGCAGTTTCGCTAAAAGCGACTCCAAGTGTTGCGGAATGACGTTATCAATGATCATCTCCTCACCTTGAGCAGCAGCCATAATCGTGTATGTCCCTGCTTCAATGCGGTCCGGGATAATCGTGTGAAGACAGCCTTTCAGTGTATCCACACCTTCAATACGGATGACGTCTGTACCTGCACCTTTGATTTTCGCCCCCATACTTGTCAAAAGGGTGGCAACATCAATGATTTCAGGTTCTTTCGCCGCATTTTCGATAACCGTCTTCCCTTTTGCACGGACGGCAGCCAGCATAATATTGATCGTGGCTCCGACACTGACGACGTCTAAATAAATACGGGCGCCCTTAAGTTCTCTTGCACGAAGGTAAATCGCGCCTTGTTCATTTGTCACTTTTGCACCAAGAGCTTCAAACCCTTTAATGTGCTGATCGATCGGCCTTGGGCCTAAATGACAGCCTCCAGGCAAGCCGATAACAGCCTTATTAAAGCGGCCAAGCATCGCTCCCATAAAATAATAGGAAGCTCTCAACTTTTTAACTTTCCCATTCGGCAAGGGCATGTCGACCATTTCAGAAGGATCGATATGTACGGTTCTTCCGTCTTTACGCACCGAGCCACCGATCTCTTCCAACAAGTCCGACAAGATCCCGACATCAGAAATGTCCGGAAGACCTTCGATCGTCACAGGGGTTTCTGCCAAAATTGCCGCTGGCAGCAAGGCTACAGCACTGTTTTTAGCACCGCTCACCCGCACCTGTCCACGTAATGGTCTTCCGCCTTCCACTAATAGTTTATGCATGTGAAACTCCTCGCTTTAAGGTGAAGATTATGATTTTAGTATGTGCAATATTTTCCAAAACACACGACTATTTTTGATTATTCCAGTCATTCAAGAATTTTTCAATCCCCTGATCCGTCAATGGATGCTTAACAATCTGGCTCAAAACTTTGAAAGGAATTGTAGCAATGTGCGCCCCGTGGATAGCCGCTTCTGTTACATGGACGGGGTGGCGGACAGATGCTGCAATGATTTCCGTGTCAATGGCATGGCGGTCAAAGATTTCTGAAATCTGTGCAACAAGTTCCATTCCGTTCTGGCCGATATCATCAAGCCTTCCAAGGAATGGTGATACGTAGGAAGCACCAGCACGGGCAGCCATCAACGCCTGATTGGCTGAGAAAACCAAAGTTACATTTGTTTTGATGTTCAAATCACTGAAAGCTTTTACTGCTTTCAGACCTTCCAGCGTCATCGGTACTTTCACAGTAATGTTCGGGGCAATAGCAGCAAGTTCCTTCCCTTCCTGAATCATCCCTTCCGCATCTTCAGAGATGACCTCTGCACTGACAGACCCATCTACTTCATCCGTGATTTCTTTCAGACGGTCATGAAAAGATACTCCTTCTTTCGCTACAAGGCTCGGGTTTGTCGTTACACCCGCTAAGAGCCCTAGTGCGTTCGCTTCCCGAATATCTTCTATGTTTGCCGTATCAATGAAAAATTTCATATCCCCACTCCTCTTCGCTTCTTTTTGTTGCTTCAAGTTGATGAAAAAAGTCGAATGATGGCGTTTTCACACATGATGAAAAGGAAACCGCTACAGTGTAGCGGCTTCCTCCAAACTATTTTTACGCTTTTTGAGAAGATCCGAATTCACGCATCTTGCCAATAACCGTTTCCTTGATCGCATCACGACCAGGTCCAAGATATTTACGTGGATCGTACTGTTCAGGCTGTTCAGCAAGAACTTGACGAACCGCTTTACCTTGAGCCATTTGGTTTTCAGTGTTTACGTTAATTTTAGCTGTACCGAAAGAAATAGCTTTCTTGATATCAGCTGTTGGAATGCCTGTACCACCGTGAAGAACAAGTGGCTTGTCAACAAGTCCCATGATTTCTTCCATGCGGTCAAAGCCAAGGTTCGGCTCACCTTTGTAAGGTCCGTGTACAGAACCAAGCGCTGGTGCGAATACATCAACGTTTGTTTCGTCGACCAATTGCTTACACTCAGAAGGGATTGCGTATGCTGCTTCTGCATCGTCAACGATGATGTCGTCTTCTTGTCCACCTACACGGCCAAGCTCTGCTTCAACAGATACACCGTGGATGTGTGCAAGTTCAACTACCTTACGAGTGACTGCAATGTTGTCTTCAAGTGGATCGTGGGAAGCATCGATCATTACAGAAGTGAATCCAGCGTGGATCGCTTCTGCACATTTTTCAAAGCTTGAACCATGGTCCAAGTGAATCGCAACAGGTACCGTTGTACCATAAGACTTCATAAGTGCTTTTACCATGTCGACAACAACGTTGAAGCCGCCCATGTAGCGTCCTGCACCTTCAGATACACCCAGGATTACTGGAGACTGCTCTTCTTCAGCAGCCTGAAGAATCGCTTGAGCATATTCTAAGTTATTAAGGTTGAACTGACCTACGCCGTAGCGTTCTTCCTTAGCTTTTTCTAGCATTTCTTTCATTGATACTAGTGGCATGAAAGAATCCTCCTTTAGTTAGCGTACTGCATTGTATTTACAAGTCTGTTTCCATACGAAAACACACCATGTAAGTTTGGTTACAGTATTAGAATACCAATACCCTTTCTATGGTGCAACAGCAGGAGGATTATATAGCGCTTACATCAAGAAAAAAGTCATGAACGGCTGTGAACAAGGGTTCCATTAACCATTTCTTTCAATTTATGGATGTCAAATGGCTTAGCTATGATATCTGTTACAAAAGGAAAATCTGCTTCCTTCTCAATTGATTCCTTGGATGCTCCTGTAATGATGATGACAGGTGAGCCAAAGTGCATTTCTTCTAAGTAGAGCAACACTTCTTTGCCATGCATGACAGGAAGATTATAATCCATAATAATGAGATCCATGTCCTGTTCTTCCACAAAGTCACATGCTTCACGGCCTGTTTTTGCGCTTACGATTTCGTATCCCTCTGTTTTGAGAATCTCCTCTAACAGAAGTCGTATTCCTGGTTGGTCGTCCACGATCAGGATTCGATTTGTCATGCTTTTTACCTTCCCTTCTATCATCTTTTAATTTAAATTCCTCTCACTATCTCTCTATCATGTATTTTCTATACATGAATGGCGTATTCCTGCACACGTATGTTCTGTTTGTCAAAATTTCTGTAAAAATTTCTCTTTCAAAAGCTCCCTATTCTTGAAGACTCAGTTTCGAGATAACCGGGGTTCGTTTGCCGTATTGGGAGTCAGGGGTGGTTGGTAAGCTGCTCGCTTTCCTGCGGGGATGACGGCAAGCCTCCTCGAGCTAAAGCTCTGCGGGGTCTCGCCAGCCAGTCCATTCCCGCGGGAGTCTCCCAGCTTCCCAACCACCCCTTTCGATGTAAGAGAGAAACAAACCCCTATACCGATAAGGATTGTCTTCCACTCTTCTCTCCTTAAGCAGTCATAAAGCGATTTATATCAAGCAATTACTTTCGGAATACACCCTGTGGAAAGGTTTATATTATCCACTTCCCTCAATCATACAAGCTGTTTTTTCAGAAGTGGTTTCGAGAATCATACATGGCAAAGGGGCGGAGGGGAATGGGGAGACTCCTGTGGGAAAAAAGTGCATGGTGAGACCCCGCAGGACGCAGTCCGAGGAGGCTCACCGCGCTCCCACGGAAAGCGACTCATTCCCCGCAGCCCCCATCCACTCAACAAAAGTCTCGAAACTGAGTCTTCAAGAATCCTGCCATATACTTGAAGAACTCTATAAAAAAAGAGCCGATATCCCTGTCAAGGGGCATCGGCTCTCTTTCATTTATTATTGATTGGTTTTCATTGCTGCGCCGACGAAGCCGTGGAATAGTTCTTGTGGGCGGGTCGGGCGTGATTTGAATTCTGGGTGGAACTGGCTGGCTACGAACCATGGGTGATCTTCGACCTCGATGATTTCAACAAGGCGGCCGTCCGGGCTTGTGCCGGAGAATTTGAATCCTGCCGCTTCCATTTGCTCACGGTAGTGGTTGTTGAATTCGAAACGATGACGATGGCGCTCGTATACGACTTCTTCTCCGTAAGCTTCCATCGCTTTGGTGCCTGGTTGCAGACGGGATGGATAGATCCCAAGACGAAGGGTACCACCAAGATCAGACACTTCTTTTTGTTCTGGAAGAAGGTCGATGATCGGGTGCTCCGTGGAAGGATCGATTTCTGCGGAGTGCGCTCCTTTTAGGCCTAGGACGTTACGGGCAAATTCAACGGTTGCCAGCTGCATACCGAGGCAGATTCCAAGGAAAGGCACATGGTTTTCACGCGCATAACGGATCGCATCGATTTTTCCTTCGATTCCTCGATCACCAAAGCCTCCAGGTACAAGAATTCCGTCTACGCCCTGCAATTCATCGGCAACATTTTGTGCGTTCAGATGTTCAGAGTTCACCCATTTTACGTCTACATCGGAATCGTAGCTGTAACCGGCATGTTTTAGTGCTTCTACTACGGAGATGTAAGCATCCGGAAGCTCTACATACTTACCGACAAGCGCAATGGTTGTCTTGTGCTGAAGGTTTTTCACTTGGTCAATCAGTTTGTTCCACTCTGTCATGTCAGCTGGTGGCAAATCTAAACCGAAGTGCTGACATGTCAGTTCATCCAACTTTTGTTCCTGCAGTGTGATCGGTACATTATAAAGCGTGTCGGCATCACGTGCTTCAATAACCGCATTTTTATTAATGTCACAGAACAGAGCGATCTTTTCTTTCATATCTTCAGAGATCGCCATTTCTGTACGAAGCACGATGACATCAGGCTGGATACCTAGGGAGCGAAGTTCCTTAACACTATGCTGTGTTGGCTTTGTCTTCATTTCTCCTGCTGCGTTCAAATAAGGAACAAGCGTACAATGCAGGTACATCACATGCTCGCGGCCGATATCACTCTTGATTTGACGAATCGCTTCAAGGAATGGAAGGGATTCGATGTCCCCGACTGTACCGCCAATTTCCGTGATGACAACATCTGCGTTCGTTTCGTGACCAGCACGGAAGACACGTTCTTTGATTTCGTTCGTAATGTGAGGGATGACTTGGACCGTTCCTCCCAAATAATCACCACGACGCTCTTTTTTAATGACGTTGGAATAAACTTTACCTGTGGTCACGTTGCTGAATTTATTCAGGTTAATATCGATGAAACGCTCATAGTGACCAAGGTCAAGGTCTGTCTCTGCTCCATCATCGGTTACGAAAACTTCCCCGTGTTGATATGGGCTCATCGTCCCCGGGTCTACGTTAATGTAAGGGTCGAATTTTTGGATCGTTACCTTCATGCCTCTATTTTTTAACAAACGTCCTAAAGATGCTGCCGTAATCCCTTTTCCTAAGGATGATACGACACCGCCAGTTACGAAAATGTATTTTGTTGCCACGTTGAATCCCTCTTTCTCTATTTGTCTTATTTAGTTATTCACTAATCCTTCTGTTTTGATAAGGGGCAATTACATAAAAGCACAAGCGTCCGAAGACCTCCATGGCGAAACTTTATGCGCGATGGAGATCTTGGACGCTGAATGATACAAATGCACAGGCGCCTTAGCCATAACCAAGGCGCCTCTTTTTGATCGTATAAAAAAACAAAAAACGCTCCCCTCTCTCGGGGAGCGTTTGGAAATTTCGTTTCAGGAAATTAAAGAGCCCAAATAAGATTCTACTCATTTGACTTTTAAAAGTCAACCACCTTATTTATCTTCTTCTTCGTCGTCATCTCCAATGAAGCTGATGTCATCTTCCACGATTTCTTCCTCTTCTTCATCCAGGTCATCATCTTCATAATCACCTTCGAAGTCATCGTCGTCATCAAGATCTAAATCTTCATCTGTCAGCTCAAGATCATCCTCAAGCTCGTCCTCTTCTGCATCATCGAATTCGGATACACCCAATTCATCTTCAAGCAGCTTGGAAGGCTTCTTCTTTTTCTTCTTTTTCTTTTTACGTTTTTGTGGAAGGTTGGCAATCTCTTCTTCCATTTGTTCTACCGGATACCACTTTTTCAAGCCCCAACGGTTCGTTCCGATTGTCATGAATTGACCGTCGATATTCATGTCCGTATAGAACTGGGCGATGTATTGTTCTCTCTGTGCATCAGTAAAACCTTTCATGTCTGCGATACGCTTGAAGATTTCGTTAAAGTCAATCGCTTCACGTTCTTCTTCTAGGATTTTAGTAGCCAGTACAATCATGGAAGTTTCTTCAATTTGCTCTCGGCTCATTTGTTTTAAGCTCACGGTCCAGCACTCCTTTATATAAACAAAATAGAATAAGTGACCTCATGGGCATACGAATCACATTTAATCATACCATCCATTATATGAGTTGGCTTTACAAAAATCAAATAGAGTCTTCCTTACCTTTTGTAGACAAACCTACATGAATTTAAACTTTCGATATAAAATAGAGGTTAGACATATATGTTGGTGTTCCGGCTATTTTATTTTAAAATAAAGGTAGAATTGATCGAGAGAAGGAGAGACGAACTGTGCAAAATCATCCTTTTAACTGGGTGGCTACCATTATCGCCGCCTTAGCCGTAGGCATCTGGCTATTTACAAGCTTCGGTATGATCCATGAGGAACATAAAGAAGAAGCAGAAATCACATCGAAAACTCATAATGATGAAGGTTACTTTGTAGAAGTAGATGACAAAAAAATCCACGTCAAAGATACGAGTACATGGATGCTGTTAAAAGAAGGCGAAACGTATAACCTTACTTATGAATGGTATGGAATGAAAAAACCTTATGTAACCGAAGTGAACCAAGCCCATGACGATGATCAAGTCGGTGGTCACTAATAGAATGGCCCTCGCTAACTTTAGCGAGGGCTGTTTTCCTGTTTCTTCATATATTAGCGACTCACACCAATATATTAGCAACCATTACATATTCCTTCTATACTGCCCGCCTACTTCATAAAGCGCGTTCGTAATTTGGCCGAGACTCGCGACTTTGACGGTTTCCATCAATTCTTCAAAAATGTTTCCTCCGCCAGACGCCACTTGTTTCAAGCGATCCAATGCTTCCCCGGCTTTACTCTCATGCGATGTTTGGAAGTTGCGTAATTCTGTAATCTGGTGTTCTTTTTCCTCTTTGGACGCACGGGCGAGTTCCATGGAGTCGATTTCCTCCTCGGAAGGCGGATTCGGGTTCAAGTATGTGTTCACGCCGATGATCGGAAGTTCTCCGGAGTGTTTTTTCCCTTCATAATAAAGAGATTCTTCCTGGATTTTGCCTCGTTGATACTGACGTTCCATCGCACCGAGCACTCCGCCGCGGTCATTGATGCGTTCAAACTCCTGCAATACCGCTTCTTCGACAAGATCGGTCAGCTCTCTGATGATATAGGATCCTTGCAGAGAGTTTTCGTTTTTCGTCAAGCCGAACTCTTTGCTGATGATCATCTGAATGGCCATTGCTCTTCGGACAGATTCTTCTGTCGGTGTCGTGATCGCTTCATCGTAGGAGTTCGTATGCAGGGAGTTACAGTTATCCTGGATGGCGATCAGTGCCTGCAATGTTGTACGAATGTCGTTAAAGTCAATTTCCTGAGCGTGGAGGGAGCGGCCGGATGTTTGAATGTGATACTTCAACTTCTGGCTTCGTTCGTTGGCTCCGTATTTATCACGCATGACGATAGCCCAAATTCGGCGGGCCACACGTCCGAGCACCGTATATTCTGGATCCAAACCGTTGGAGAAAAAGAAGGACAAGTTTGGTGCGAACTTGTTGATGTCCATTCCTCTGCTCAAGTAGTACTCAACATAGGTGAATCCATTGGCAAGTGTGAAAGCGAGCTGTGTAATCGGGTTCGCTCCTGCTTCTGCGATATGATAACCGGAAATGGAAACAGAATAGTAATTGCGCACTTCGTTGTCGATGAAATACTGCTGTATATCGCCCATCATACGAAGCGCGAATTCTGTGGAGAAGATGCACGTGTTCTGTCCTTGGTCTTCTTTTAAAATATCTGCCTGGACCGTACCACGAACAACATTGATAGTCTTAGCTTTGATTGAAGACGCCTCTTCGGCATTCGGCTCACGGCCGTTTTCTTCCTTGAATTTTTCAAGCTGTTGATCAATCGCGGTATTGAAGAACATGGCAAGGATAATCGGCGCCGGACCGTTGATCGTCATGGAAACGGAGGTGGACGGGTCGACGAGGTCAAATCCGTCGTACAGTTTCTTCATATCTTCCAGTGTACAAATATTGACGCCGCTTTCTCCGACTTTTCCGTAGATATCCGGACGTTCATCCGGGTCTTCTCCATATAAGGTAACAGAGTCGAAAGCTGTACTGAGACGTTTCGCTTCGTCTCCTTCTGATAAATAGTGGAAGCGGCGGTTGGTCCGTTCCGGCGTTCCTTCTCCTGCGAACTGACGCTTCGGATCTTCCCCTTTCCGCTTGAACGGAAATACTCCCGCGGTAAAAGGAAAAGCACCCGGAACATTTTCACTTAACAGCCATGACAGGCGGTCGCCCCAGTCGGTATATTTCGGAAGCGCGACTTTCGGTACCTTCGTCCCGCTCAGGCTCTCCGTTGTGATATCCATCGTGATTTCCTTGTCACGCACTTTAAATGTGTACGTATCTCCGCTATAACGTTCATGAAGGGCATCCCAGTCCTCCAGCTTCTCTTTTGCGTCACGAGAAAGATGCCGTTCGTAATCTTCGACCAAGCGCTGAAGGCTTTCTTTAGTAGCTTCATCTTCCACAAGCTCAACCGTACCTTTCAGCTGATAAAGTTTACGCGCTTGGTCTGCCTGATTTTCTGTTTCCTTATGGTAATTGCGGACAGCTAAAGCAAGGTCACGCAAATATTGCTTGCGCTCATTCGGGATGATGACGTTTTGCTTTTCTACTTTTTCAATACCGGAAAAAGAGGTTTCATCTTCCCAGGAAAATCGATCGTTCAGCTGATCGACGATCGCCGCAAACAACGTATTGGTACCAGGATCATTGAATTGGCTCGCAATCGTCCCATAAACTGGGAACTTGCTGTCATCTTCATGAAAAAGCATATGGCTGCGCTGGTACTGCTTTTTCACCTGATTAAAAGCGTCTTCGGATCCCTTTTGTTCAAATTTATTAATGACGATAAAGTCGGCAAAGTCGATCATATCGATTTTTTCAAGCTGTGATGGCGCCCCGAATTCTGCTGTCATGACATACATAGACAAGTCAGTAATATCGGTGATTGCTGCATCCCCCTGGCCGATGCCGCTTGTTTCTACAATGATAAAATCGACACCAGCTGCTTTGACGACTTGAATCGCTTCTTCCACGGCTGTCGAAAGCTCGGAACGGGCATCCCTTGTTGCAAGGGAGCGCATGTAAACGCGCGGGTTGAAGATCGCGTTCATGCGAATGCGGTCGCCGAGTAAAGCCCCGCCTGTTTTCTTTTTCGTCGGATCGACAGATAAGATCGCGATCTTCTTATCAGGAACTTCATTGACGAAGCGGCGGATCAATTCATCCGTAAGCGAGCTTTTCCCCGCTCCCCCTGTACCTGTAATCCCAAGAACAGGAATCGTTTTTTCCTGTATTTTTTCAACAGCGCTCTCAAATGCTGCAACGGCTTCCCTTTCTTTCTTCGGCGTATTCTCAACATAAGTGATGAAACGCGCAATGGACTGATGATCTCCGGATGAAAGGCCTTCGACTCCTTTTTCCACATCAAGAGGCGGTAGGAAATCACACTCTTCGATCATTAAATTGATCATGCCCTGCAGACCCAATGTGCGTCCGTCTTCCGGAGAAAATACGCGGGCCACTCCATATTCATGAAGCTCCTTGATTTCACGAGGGATGATGACTCCTCCCCCTCCACCGTAGACGCGGATGTGTCCTGCGCCCTTCTGTTCAAGCAGGTCGACCATGTATTTAAAGTACTCCACATGTCCTCCCTGATACGAAGATATCGCGATCCCTTGAGCATCTTCCTGGATCGCCGCGTTGACCACTTCCTCAACGGAACGGTTATGGCCAAGGTGGATGACCTCGGCCCCTGTCGCCTGAAGAATCCGTCTCATAATGTTGATTGATGCATCATGGCCATCAAAGAGACTCGAGGCCGTCACGAAACGGACAGGGTTTTTCGGCTTATAGACTGTCGGTTGTTCCATATCCGATCATCCTTTCTATTGAAGTGTTTCTTCTTTATCGAGACCTTTCAATAACAACTGAATCTGCGTATCGGTATAGCTTTCAATAGTAAACGTGCGCTGAAGAATCCAGCGGCGGAACCCCCACATCTGTCCCTGAACAAAAATGTTGTTGGCGATCAGTTTGATTTCTTCCTCCGGGTGCTCTCCAGGAAGGCTGTTGACGATGACTTGTTCGAGCATCGCCACCATATCGCGCTCTTTTTGCAATACATAATCCTGAGCATCACGGGGCAGGGATTTGACTTCCTGATACATAACGAGCACCTCATCCTGCATATCATCCATCAATTGAAAGTAGGAGCGAATCGCATGGATCAGACTTTGCACACTCGTCTGATGAGGGTCAATCGCATCTTCCATCCGTTCTTTGACTCGCTGATAGATAGAGTCACAAACGAGAAACAGAACGTCTTCTTTTTTTCGAATGTATTCGTAGAGGGTTCCGATACTGAACCCGGAGGCCTTGGCAATTTCCCGAGTTGTCGTCTTGTGGAATCCTTTTTCAATAAAAAGAGTGACCGCGCCCTTGATCATCTGATTCCTACGCTTGGAGACGAGCGCTTCATCTTTAATGGTTGAAGGTACTTGTTTTTCAGGCAAACTCACTCCCCCTTCCTTACCCATTCACGAAACCAGGACCGAGCCAATTCATAAGGATCCGCATCCGGGTTTTGAAAAACTTTGAGCTTCTGCGCGTCTCTTTCAATCTCACCTTTGACTTCCCGCCAGATTTCTTCCCGGATTAAATCGTACACTTCCAGCTGGAGCTGTTGTTTACGACGCTCCGCCCCTTTGTTCGTCTCATACAGAAACTCACGGTGGTTTTTCATGCTTTCATAGAGTTCTGCCATCCCTTTGGCTTCGGTCGAGATCGTTTGGACGATCGGCGGTTCCCATCCCTCGGGTTGGACGATCATCATGTATTCTTCGAGTGTGGACTTCAGCTTTCTTACTCCTGGCAAATCTGCTTTGTTAATGATGAACAGATCGGCAATTTCCATAATTCCCGCCTTGAAAATTTGCAGTACATCTCCACTATTCGGTGTCAGCACCAGTCCTGTCGTATCCACGACTTTCATAATATCGAGCTCGGACTGACCGACCCCGACCGTTTCTACGAGAACGACATCAAATCCGTAAGCATCACATACACGGATACTGTCTTTCGTCGCTCGGGCTAATCCCCCGAGGCTTCCTCTTGTCGCCATGCTGCGTATGAAAATGCCGGGGTCGAGAAAATGCTGGTTCATCCTCGTACGATCTCCAAGCAATGCTCCTCCACTGAATGGACTGGTAGGATCAACCGCTATGACAGCGACTGTGAGATCCTGCTGTCTCAAATAGGTGAGCAATTGATTGATCAGCGAGCTTTTCCCTGCTCCCGGTGAACCTGTAATGCCGATGTAATGCGCTTGTTTTTGGATAGAAAAAATATCACTCATCAGCGAAAGTTTTTCTTCATCTTCATTTTCGATCAACGTAATCGCTCGGGCCAACGCCCTCATATCCTGCTTTTGGATTCGTTCAGCCAGTGGATGCATAACGCTGACCTTCTATTGGGTGACCATACGGCCGACAACGAGCCTTTGGATTTCTTGTGTTCCTTCATAGATTTGAGTGATCTTCGCATCACGCATATATCGTTCGACTGGATAATCTTTCGTGTATCCATACCCTCCGTGAACCTGCACAGCTTCTGTCGTCACTTTCATCGCTGTATCTCCGGCAAACAATTTAGCCATGGCAGAAGCTTTGGAATAAGGTAGTCCTTCCGACTCTAAATAAGCCGCCTGATACGTGAGCAAACGAGAGGCTTCAATTTCTGTCGCCATATCAGCGAGCTTGAAGGAAATCCCCTGGAGATGAGCGATCGGCTTGCCGAACTGTTCACGCTCTTTTGCATAGTTGACGGATTCATCCAGCGCCCCTTGTGCAATCCCGACGGCCTGGGCGGCAATGCCGTTACGACCTCCATCCAGGGTCATCATCGCCACTTTGAATCCTTTGCCTTCTTCACCGAGCAAATTTTCTTTCGGAATCTTACAATCTTCGAAGATCAGTTCTGTCGTCGGAGATGAACGAATGCCGAGCTTTTTCTCTTTTTTGCCTGTCGTAAACCCTGGCGTATCTTTCTCTACGATGAAGGCGCTGATGCCACGGTTGCCTTCATTCGGATCTGTTTTGGCAAAAACGACATAGATGTCCGCGACCCCGCCATTCGTAATCCATACTTTGCTTCCGTTCAGCACATAATGGTCGCCATCAAGTTTCGCCTGCGTGCGCATAGAGGACACGTCACTACCTGCTCCTGGTTCAGACAAAGCGTAAGCTCCCAGCGCTTCACCTGAAGCAAGTTGAGTCAAATACTTTTGCTTCTGTTCTTCTGTTCCGAATTTATAGATCGGCCAGCTTGCTAAAGAGATGTGCGCAGAAAGCGTGACCCCTGTAGAAGCACAAACGCGGGAAAGTTCTTCCACCGCGATCACATAGCTGACAAAATCAGATCCGATGCCGCCATATTCTTCGGGCCACGGAATCCCCGTTAAACCAAGCTCCGCCATTTTATCGAAGATTTCACGATCGAAGCGCTCCTCTTCATCTCTTTCAGCAGCCGTTGGTTCCACTTCATTTTTGGCGAAATCACGTACCATTTTTCTAAGCATTTCTTGTTCTTCTGTTAAAGTAAAATTCATTCTGTCATCCTCCTAGTCTCTGATCAGATGATTGCTTATGACGATTTTTTGGATCTCACTCGTACCTTCATAAATTTCACAAACTTTAGCGTCCCTGAAAAAGCGCTCGACCGCATAATCTTCGGTATAACCGTATCCGCCATGGACCTGTACGGCTTCAATCGACGCTTTCACCGCTGTCTTCGAAGCCATCAGTTTAGCCATAGACACTTCTTTTCCGCACTTTTTACCGGCCGCCTGCAGAGAAGCGGCATTATATACAAGAAGCTTTGACGCTTCCACTTCTGTTGCCATATCCGCGAGCTTGAACGAAACGCCTTGCAAGTGTGCAATTGGACGCCCGAACTGCTCGCGTTCTTTGGCATAAGAGACGGCATGCTCAAGCGCCGCTTCCGCGATTCCAAGGGACTGGGCGGCAATGCCAATTCGCCCGATGTTCAAATTGGCAAGTGCGATTTTATATCCTTCCCCTTCTTTCCCTAGCCGTTGGGAAACGGGAACCTCACATTGGTCAAAGTTCAGCGAAACGGTACTGGAGCCATGAAGCCCCATCTTTTTCTCTGCTTTACCGATGGAAAAACCAGGGGTGTCGCGTTCAACGATAAACGCACTCAAACCCTTCTTCGTTTCCACATCTGGATTCGTACGGGCGAAAACGATGAATGTATCTGCATTTCCTCCATTCGTGATGAACACTTTAGAGCCGTTAAGAATGTAACGGTCCTCCTGTTTTACTGCTCGCGTTTTCAGACTGCTGGCGTCGGAACCTGCACTCGGTTCTGTCAGGGCGAAAGCTCCCAGATATTCGCCTGAAGCCAGTTTAGGAATGTATTTGTTCTTCTGTTCTTCTGTACCGAAATACAGGATCGGGTTCGTTCCGACAGAGGTGTGGACAGATAAAATGACCCCAAGCGTCGCACTCACCTTTGAGATTTCGTGAATCGCGATGATATAGGAGATGTAATCCATCTCGGCGCCGCCGTACTTTTCCGGAATCGGCACCCCCATCAACCCAAGCTCTCCCATCTTCGGTAACAACTCAGAAGGGAATCGATCTTCCTGCTCCATTCGCTCCACAGCAGGAGCCACCTCTTTTTCTGCGAAATCGCGAACCATTTTCCTCATCATTTCCTGTTCATCCGTGAACTGCAAATTCATTCTCGTTCTCCCCTTTACACGTTAATCGTAGGTGTAAAAACCGCGTCCAGATTTCTTCCCGAGCCAGCCTGCTTTGACATATTTCCGTAAAAGCGGACATGGTCGATATTTGCTGTCTCCAAATCCTTCATGAAGGACTTCCATAATGTATAAACACGTATCAAGGCCGATAAAGTCAGCAAGGGTAAGTGGTCCCATCGGGTGATTCATGCCAAGCTTCATGACGGCATCCACATCTTCGGGCGATGCTACTCCTTCGTGAACGGTATAGATCGCTTCGTTGATCATCGGCATTAAAATGCGATTGGAAACGAACCCTGGAAAGTCCTCGACTTCGACAGGCGTTTTTTCCAATTTCTTTGTCATATCTTCAATCGCCTGATACGTTTCATCACTCGTTTGGATGGCACGGATGATTTCGACTAATTTCATAACCGGTACAGGGTTCATGAAGTGCATGCCGATCACTTGCTCTGGACGTTTGGTCGCCGCAGCTATTTCCGTAATCGGTAAGGATGATGTGTTCGTTGCCAAAATAGCATGTGAAGGAGTAATCTCATCCAGCTGTTGAAAAACGCTCACCTTCACATCCATGTTCTCAACGACGGCCTCCACGACAAGGTCACAGTCAGAGGCGTCCTTTAAATCAGTCGTTGTCTGCAAGCGGCCATAAGTCGCCTTTTGATCTTCCTCTGTCATTTTTCCTTTTTCCACCGCCCGGATCAGACGCTTTTCAATACCTGCAAGCCCCTGATCCAAGGCATCCTGGCTCATGTCATTCATTTTTACGTTCAATCCGGCCTGAGCAAAAACCTGGGCAATCCCAGCCCCCATCTGGCCTGCTCCAATGACCATGACTTGACTAATTGTCATCCCGCATTCCTCCTTATTGTTTCGGTACCTCGATCAATACGGCGTCTCCTTGACCTCCGCCAGAACAAATAGCTGCGATTCCAAGTCCACCACCGCGACGCTTCAATTCGTGAGCAAGCGTGAGAAGAATACGCGCCCCACTCGCTCCAATCGGGTGTCCAAGCGCAACAGCTCCACCGTTGACGTTCACTTTCTCATGATCCAGCCCGGCAATTTTGCCACTCGCTAAGGAAACAGCAGCAAAAGCTTCATTCACTTCAAATAGATCGATCTCTTCAATGGATTTTCCGGCTTTTTTCAACAATTTATTGATGACAAGTCCAGGTGTCTGTGGGAAGTCCTGGGCTTCAACAGCAATTTCATCATGTGCGAGAATCGTAGCCAGGGTCTCCGCACCTAATTCTTCTGCTTTCTCATCAGACATGAGCAGCATGGCGCACGCTCCGTCGTTGACCCCCGGTGCATTCCCCGCCGTGATGGTCCCTGTCTGATCAAAAACAGGACGAAGTTTAGACAGAGCTTCGACCGTCGTATCTTTTCGCGGTGCCTCATCTGTATCGATGACTTTCGGATCGCCTTTTCTTTGAGGGACTTCAACAGCCGTAATTTCTTCCCCGAGCTTGCCTTCTTCTATCGCTTTTACGGCTCTTTGATGGCTTTGATAAGCCCACTCATCCTGCGCTTCTCTTGTTAATTCGAATTCTTCAGCCGTCCGATTTCCGTAGTTGCCCATATGGACGTTTTCAAAAGAACATGTCAACCCATCATGCACCATCATATCTTTAACGGCACCGTCGCCCATACGGAAGCCCCAGCGGGCTTTCGGCATAAAGTAAGGAGCATTGCTCATGCTTTCCATTCCACCAGCAACGATGATGTCCTCTTCCCCTAAACGGATGAACTGATCGCCCATCGTCACACTACGCATACCAGAGGCACAAACTTTGTTGACGGTTTCTGTTTTTACATCCCAAGGGATGCCTGCTTCTCTAGAGGCCTGTCGGGAAGGCAGCTGCCCCTGTCCGCCCTGAAGGACGGTTCCCATAATGACTTCATCAACATCTTCCGCCTTCACATTCGCACGTTCCAAAGCGGCCTTGATGGCAATACCTCCAAGCTTTGCAGCTGTCAAAGGGGCAAGGGAACCTCCGAATTTTCCAAAAGGGGTACGGGCTCCAGCAACAATTACGGTTTTACGCATGTTTATTCCTCCTCTTATTGATAACGCTTTCAAAATTGACGATTGAACGCTCGCTCAAAATCGCCCCATAAGGAAAGTGTACATAAAACGCTGTACACTTTCCACAATTTTCATACTATTTTTCCTTTTAACATGCTTGTTCGACAGTCAAAATATTGGTCAAACGTTTGATTAAGCTGTCTTTTCTTCGGTTTTATCAAACATGGACTTCGCAAGGATTTCCGCAATATCCATCGTGCTGACTTCCTCTTCCACTTCTTTCGCTTTCGTTCCATCGGAAAGCATCGTCAGACAGAATGGACAGCCACTCGAAATCATCGTCGGTTCTACTTCAAGCGCCTGTTCGGTACGGGCGACGTTGACGCGGTTTCCGGATTTCTCTTCCATCCACATCATTCCGCCTCCGGCTCCACAGCACATGCCATTGGAACGGTTACGCTTCATTTCCACCACTTCGACTCCAGGAATCATTTCAAGCACTTCACGCGGCGGCTGATATACTTCGTTGTAGCGGCCGAGGTAACAACTGTCGTGATAGGTAATCTTCTCTTTTACGACCCCTTCTGGTTTCAAGCGTCCCTCTTTCAACCATTCGGCAAGCATTTCCGTATGGTGATAAACCTCAGCTTCAAGTCCGAAGTCTGGATACTCATTTTTGAAAATGTTGTAGGCGTGCGGATCGATCGTAATGATTTTCTTCACGTTATGTTTTTCGAATTCTTTCATGTTCTTTTCAGCAAGCTCCTGGAAAAGGAATTCGTTCCCCATACGGCGAGCCGTATCCCCGGAGTTTTGCTCCTTATTACCAAGGATAGCGAATTTAATATCCGCTGCATTCATCAGCTTTGCAAAAGCCATTGCGATTTTTTGGCTGCGGTTATCGTAAGAGCCCATCGAGCTGACCCAGAATAAGTATTCGAATTCTTCTCCTGATTTCTTCAATTCTTTCACGGTAGGGATTTGAACGTCCTCATCCAACTGTCTCCAGTCTTCACGTTCTTTTTTAGAAAGTCCCCACGGGTTACCTTGACGCTCGATGTTCATCATCGCCCGTTGTCCGTCGGCATCCATCTTTCCTTCTGTCAAAACCAAGTAACGGCGAAGGTCGATGATTTTATCGACGTGTTCATTCATGACCGGGCAGGCATCTTCACAGTTACGGCAAGTCGTACAAGCCCAAAGCTCTTCTTCTGTGATGACATCTCCGATCAAACTTTTATTGTTCACTGCATCAAGCGTAGCTGCTGCTTCATCTGACCCTTGGGAGCGGGACATTTGTGCGAGTGTATTTCCTTCTGTCCCGGAGAACGCATAAGCAGGCACCCATGGAGATTGGCCGGTTACAGCCGCTCCTTTTTCCGTCAGATGGTCTCTCAATTTAACAATCAGATCCATCGGTGAAAGCATTTTTCCGGATCCTGAAGCCGGGCAGACGTTGGTACAGCGTCCGCATTCCACACAGGCATAAAAATCGATCATTTGCAGTTGGTTGAAGTCTTCGATTTTTCCAACTCCGAAGGATACGTCTTCTTCATCGGCATCTTCGTCGATTTCAAAATCAATCGTCTTCAGTTTTCCTGGTGGTTCTTCACGGCTCAAGAATACGTTGACCGGTGCAGCGATCAAGTGAGCGTGCTTCGATTGAGGCACATAAACCATGAATGTTAGCAGGATGAGCAAGTGAATCCACCACATAATGAAGAATACAGTCGCAGCTGCCGCAGGAGGAAGCCACCCGAAAGCGCTTGCAATTCCGGACGCAACAGGTTCCGTCCATGCACCTTCATGTCCATGCCAGATGAGATCCATGCCATTTCCTACAAGAACGGTAACCATTAACGTTCCAATAAAAATAAGGACAAGTCCTGCTTTAAAGCCACGCTTCAAGCGAACCAACTTTTCAATATAACGGCGGTAGAACGCCCAAATGACAGCGACAAGGATCGTCAGTGTCACGATTTCCTGGAAGAAGGTAAAGCCTGGATAGAAAGGCCCTAAAGGCAGATGAGAATCTGGAGCCAGTCCCTTCCAGATAAAGTCGATCGCCCCGAATTGGACGAGGATGAATCCATAAAACATCATGACGTGGATGATGCCCGACTTTTTATCTTTCAAAAGCTTCTTTTGTCCGAATACGTAAATCCAAATCTTCTGTAAACGCCTCTTCAGCTGCCTGTCATACTCGAATTTTTTCCCCAGTTTAATGTAAGCGACGCGGGTCTGAACGACACGGACGAACAAGTACAGGCCGTAGACAAGGACGCCAAGGAATAAAATCCAGTTTGCCACCAACAACGGATTCATTGGTTCTCCCCCTCTTTGTTGTTGTCGCGCGATGGCGACTTCCCTTTTCTCCGATCAGAAAATCGACAAGTAATCTTATAATTTTCTGAATCTTATAGCTTTACTATAAATTATGAATGAGCATTCAGTCAACATATTTTCATGTTTTTCCTTTTGAAACCTTTAAAAACGGGGAAACTATGTGGAAGATATTTTTTAGGAGGTACGGAGATGCTCGTCACCATTATTCTATTCATCATTTTGTTCATTTTATTACTTGTCCTTGACTTCAAATGGGGACGGGCGAAACATAGAAAAAACCATAGACCCATCCCCCTGCCGGAAACAAGCGGCAATTACAAACTATATAAAAATGGTTCGGTCCTTTATGAACAGATGTTCCAGGAAATTTCCGAAGCAAAAAAACAAGTTGACGTATACTTCTACTTGATCGATAACGATTATATCAGTGAAAATTTCTTAGACGTATTGAAGAACAAAGCTCGAAACGGTGTACCGGTCCGACTCCTTGTCGACAGGCTCGGAGGGTACAAAATTAATAAGTCAGCTAGAAAGAAACTAAAAGACGCAGGGGTTGACTTCTACTTCGCCGAAACTCCCGGATTCCCCTTCTTTTTTTATCGATTAAATAGGAGAAATCATAGAAAAATTACGGTTATTGACGGAAAAGTAGGATATTTGGGTGGATTCAACATCGGTAAGAATTATATAGGAGAGTCAGCAAAATTCGGAGACTGGAGAGACTATCACCTGCGTTTGACAGGTCCTGTCGTTTCGCAAATCCATAAAGTGATGCTGGATGATTGGTACCTGGCTTCCGGAGAAACGCTTACTCCTTGTCAGCCTTCTGAAGACGGAAACCATAAAATGAACATTTTAGCAACGGACGGGGTCGAGCTGGAAAAAGAATTTGCGAAGATGATCCATTCTGCCAAAAAGGAAATCCTGATCGGCACCCCCTATTTCATTCCGACAGACAGACTACAAGAAGCCTTAAAGCAGGCGATCGATCGAGGGGTAGAACTTCACATCATGATTCCAATGAAGGCCGACCACCCATTTGTAAAGCCGGCAGCTATCCCTTATTTAAAAGAGCTTTATCACAAGGGAGCTTCCATTCGTTTTTTTGATGCAGGCTTTTACCATTCTAAAATCATCATCATCGACGGAACATTTGCCGATATTGGAACGGCCAACTTCGACCGCCGAAGCTTCTTTTTGAACAAGGAAGTCAACACCTATGTGTATGATGAGGACTTCATCAGTGACTTAAGAGCTGCTTACTTCGAGGATGCTGCTGATGCCATAGCCTTCGATGAACACTGGCTCAAGCGTCGTTCATTCACTACGCGCCTGAACCAGAGAATCGCTGTATTGTTGAGGCCTTTCTTGTAATTATTTCACTTGAAAAATTCTGCAAACATCGGGCCCGCCCATGCCATGACTTTAAAGCCGAGGTAGATCCCGATGATCCCTGCAACTCCAGCAAAAGCAGGTGGTGCGGGGATCGGCAGTTTGAACCCTGCAAAAACGAGTCCAACGATGAACCCTGTAATCAATGCGAGAATGACTTCTTTCATCTTTTCCACAACCTTTCGATATGTAAGACACAGCAATAGTTTTTGCTTGCATGCGCCTTGTCATGCAAGCTTCTTTTTATGTTACGAAAGCCCCCTGCCATTGATTCACCTAAAAGGACAATAGACTTCCAATTGTGGAAGCCTCAGTTTCGAGAGAACCGGGGTTCGTTTGCCTGGTTGAGCTTCAGGGGTGGTTGGGAAGCCACTCGCTTTCCTGCGGGGATGACGGAGAGCCTCCTCGAGCTCCGCTCTGCGGGGTCTCTCCAGTCAATCCATTCCCGCGGGAGTCTCGCAACTTCCCAACCACCCCATTCGATATCAGAGAGAAACGAACCCTATACCAAGATGGGATGTCTTGCACTATCTTTGTGTAAGAGCTCTGTATCAAGCTTCCTCGCTCGAAATGACCGATATGAAGGCTAATTCTCTACCCACTTTTCTAAGCAGAAATGCTGTTAACCCCAGAAATGATTTCGTGAACGTCATATGGCAAAGGGGCGGAGGGGAATGGCGAGACTCCTGCGGGAAGAGAGTGCTTGGTGAGACCCCGCAAGGCGTCAGCCTGAGGAGGCTCACCGCGCTCCCGTGGAAAGCGAGTCATTCCCTGCAGCCCCCATCCACTCAACAAAGTTCTCGAAATCAAGTTTCCACAATCCTGCCATATACTTCAATAATTTTATATAAATACAAAAAAAGAGCGCCCCTGCTCTATTAGCAAAGACGCCCTTTTCCTAGTATATGGAATTACATTTGGTTTGGTGCAGAAACTCCGATTAGTCGAAGTGCATTATTCAGCGTTGTACGGACAGCTTTCATCAAGGCAATTCTCGCTGCTGTCAGCTCTGGATTTTCATCGTCAAGTACTTTGACAGCATTGTAAAAGCTGTGCAGATTGGATGCGAGATCGAATGCATACTGTGTCACGCGGTGTGGCGTGCGTTTTTCTGCGGCATCCGCTACCACTTGCGGGAATTCTCCAAGACGCTTGAGAAGGTCTTCTTCTTTTTCAGCTGTGAGATAGCTTCCGTCATACGAATCTTTCACCAGCCCTTTTTCTTCTGCTTGCTTAAGCATTGTACAAATGCGGGCATGTGCATATTGGACGTAATACACAGGGTTTTCGTTCGATTCTGAACGGGCAAGGTCCATATCAAAGTCCAGGTGAGAATCACTGGAGCGCATGGAGAAGAAGTAACGCATGGCATCGATTCCTACCTCTTCCATCAGTTCACGAAGGGTGACCGCCTTACCTGTACGCTTACTCATTTTCACCTTTTCGCCGTCCTGGAACAAGTTGACCATTTGAATGATTTCTACTTCGAGCGTGTCTTTCTCGTAGCCAAGCGCCTGGATGGCCGCTTTCATACGTGGAATATAGCCATGGTGATCGGCTCCCCAAATATTGATCAGTGTATCAAATCCACGGTCCAATTTGTTTTTATGGTAGGCGATATCCGGCGTCAAGTATGTGTACGTTCCGTCATTCTTAATCAGTACGCGATTCTTGTCATCGCCGAACTTCGTCGTTTCAAACCAAGTGGCATCATCTTTTTCGAATACATAGCCTTGGTTTTTCAAAACGGCAAGGGCGTCTGTAATCTGGTCATCGTTGTACAGAGAAGTTTCAGAGAACCATTCATCAAATGGAACACGGAATTCTTCCAGGTCTGTTTTGATTTTATCCAATAGGAATTTCAATCCGTACTCACGGAAGAACTGAAGGCGCTCTTCTTCCGCAACATCGACCCATTTTTCACCATCTTGACTCACGAGCTTTTCAGCTAAGCCAATGATATCCTGGCCCTGATAGCCATCTTCCGGCATGCTCCACTCTTTTCCGAGATTTTGCATATAGCGGGCTTCCAGGGATTTCGCCAAATTCGCCATTTGGTTTCCGGCATCATTAATGTAGTATTCACGGGACACATCGTATCCTGCGGCATCCAAAACGTTGCATAGGGAATCACCGACCGCTGCGCCACGTGCGTGCCCTAAGTGAAGCGTACCTGTCGGGTTGGCAGAAACGAACTCCACCTGAATTTTGTGTCCTTCTCCACTCTTGCTGCGTCCATACTCTTCTCCAGCATTCAGAATCGTAGGAACCAATTCGGTCAAATACTGATTGTTCATGTAAAAGTTAATGAACCCTGGTCCAGCAATTTCAATTTTCTCGATGGATGCTTTGGACTTGTCGAACTGCTCTACGAGATCGGTCGCGATGGCACGTGGATTCTTTTTGGCTACGCGCGCCAACTGCATCGCCATGTTCGTGGCATAGTCTCCGTGCGCTTTGTCTTTCGGCTGCTCAAGGATTACTTCCGGCATCTCTTCCTCAGATGCAAGTTCGGCAGCTAGGACTGAGCGTACGATTTCATCCTTCAGTTTCTGTTCCATTTGTTCAACGATATTCATGAATCGCTCTCCTCCTCAAACGTCAACGTCAAGCGGTGGGCTTGAGTCACTTCATGGTTTAAAGTCATGGTATAACTTAAATACAGTCGGCCCTGTGTGGATTCTTCCAAAGAACGGAATTCCACTTTATCTGTAAGTGTCTTCATATGAAAATCACCATACGTATGATGATATAAATTTTCCGTTTCCGTGGATGTCTGGAAAACCTGGCGCATTTCCACGCCACCGCTTCGTTTGATGCTGACATGTTCCGGTTTGATCGTCACCATCGTACTGACCGGTTCTCCATCTTCCGGGTGCTCGATAAAGGTGAGCACTTGCGTATCGCCTCGTTTGAAAAACTGTCCCGGTTCGTGGATCTTCATCGTCTCTTTACGATCCTCATCCTGTATTTCCGTAACAAGCTGCACCTGGACATCTTTTGCGTTACTTGGCATCTTCCCTCCACCTTTTCTATCGCCATTTTTACGTACAAGATATAACTAATATATTATAAGAATTCGAACAGAAAAACGCAAGCGTCATTCAATAAGAAGGTTGACGTATTCGTGCACTTCCTTCACTTGGGCAACATGATTCGGAATCGAATAAGCCGCATATAGAACTAGGATAGCCAAAACAATCGTCAAGTACCACTTGAATGATAGATTTTTTTTGAACGGACGGCGGTCCGGGACAATCGCGAAAAGTAAAAATGGAAGCAAGAGGCCAATCACCCATACATCTGTACTCCACTGTTTATTTTCCACAGAGACTGCCAAAGTGAACTGCAGAAGGTCGTTCATTCGGTCTTCCACATTCACCTCAGCGACTTCCTCTTTCCCTATTCCTTCGTTAATCACAAGTGTATCTCCATTCAACTCATACGAGATGTTGGAGGGGTTCCAGTTTGCTCCGTAAGTGAGAAGCAGCAGGGGGAGCATGATCAATACATAGATCCCCGCCACTCCCATCGTCTTTTTATTCAAAACAAAAGCTCCTTTGTATCGTGTGTTTGCTTATAGCTCTATCCATATAGAAAAGCCACTATGAAGACCCTCACAGTGGCTTGTTCCATTCTATCATTTATTTGACGAACCCTAAAAGCATTTCGCGGATGAACTTGCTCGCCGCAATCTGCGTCTTCTCTGTCGGGTCATACGCTGGAGCGACTTCAACAAGGTCCGCGCCTACGATGTTCAAATCACTGCCGGCTATGGCATGGATACTTGCGAGCAGTTCTTTCGACGAGATGCCACCCGCTTCTGCCGTCCCTGTTCCAGGTGCAAAGGCAGGATCGAGCACATCGATATCAATCGTAACGTACACTGGACGGCCGGCAAGCTCAGGCAGCACTTTTTTCAAAGGTTCCAACACCTCGAACTTGGCCATATGCATACCGGATTCTTCTGCATATTGAAACTCTTCACGCATGCCGGAGCGGATGCCGAATGAGTAGACATTTTCTGCTCCTAGCAGCTCACACGATTTACGAATCGGCGTCGAGTGGGACAACACTTCTCCTTCATACTCTTCACGAAGATCGGCGTGGGCATCGATATGAATAATAGCGAGGTCCGGGTGTTTTTTGTACATGGCCTGAATGACAGGCCATGTGACGAGATGCTCTCCACCAAGACCGAGGGGAAATTTTCCTTTTTCAAGCAGTTCATCCAAATACCCTTCGATGATATCAAGACTACGTGCCGCATTTCCGAATGGCAGCATCAAATCGCCGGCATCATGATAGTTCACTTCTTCCAAATGACGATCAAGGTACGGGCTATACTCTTCCAGTCCGATGGAGGCTTCACGAATACGGTTCGGGCCGAAGCGTGATCCCGGGCGGAAGCTGACGGTCCAGTCCATCGGCATGCCGTAAATGACAGCATCCGCTTCCTCCTCCGTCGCCCGACTCATGATAAATACTTTTCCAGAGTAGGATTCATCAAAACGCATGCGGTTCACTCCTTCGTGAGATCTTTGACGAACTTCGGCAGTGCAAAGCACGCCTGATGAATTTCGTCTGTGTAATATTTGGTGTCGATATCTGTAAACCGTTCCTCGTTGACTTTGAGTGGATCGTGGACTTTACTTCCCATTGTGAATGTCCACAGCCCGCTTGGATAAGTCGGAATGTTCGCTGTGTACACTTTTGTGATGGGGAAGGTTTCTTTCACATCGCTATACACCTGACGGATCAGATCTGCTTTAAACCATGGGTTGTCCGTTTGGGCAACGAAAATACCGTCCTCTTTCAATGCTTTGGCAATGCCCCCATAGAAACCTTTGGAAAAAAGATTGACCGCCGGCCCTACGGGTTCGGTGGAATCGACCATGATGACATCATACTCGTTTTCACTTTTTGCGATGTGCATGAAACCGTCGTCCACCTTCACTTCGACACGGTTATCCTCAAGAGCTCCGGCAATAGAAGGTAAATACTTCTTCGAATACTCGATGACCTTCCCGTCGATCTCCACAAGTGTCGCTTTTTCTACACTTTCATGTTTCAACACTTCACGAATGACGCCCCCGTCACCGCCACCGACGACAAGAACGTTTTTCGGATTCGGGTGGGTAAACAATGGAACATGGGCAACCATTTCGTGATAGACGAATTCATCCTTCTCTGTCGTCATGACCATGTCATCAAGAACGAGCATATTCCCCCACTCCGCTGTTTCCAGCATCTCTAAATCTTGAAAGTCTGTTTTCTCACTATGCAGGGAGCGATTGACTTTCGCCGTAATCCCGAAATGATCAGTCTGTTTCTCAGTAAACCATGTACCCATGCTGCATTTCTCCTTTTTCATCTATGAAATAACTTTCATTCTATACGTTTGTTTCACTCAAGAAGTTTATTTTACTACGTATTCTCACATAATAATAGCAGTCTTTATACATTCGTAACAGTTAGGAGTATAAAAGGATGCGATCATTTTTCAGAACGACTTATCGATGGACGATCCGCGGTATGAAACTCGCCGTCTTCGGGACAATCGTAGGGATTGTTGGAATTATCGGCGTGTTGATCTATGCCATCACTCAGGGACCTCCATCGTTGATGACTGAACAGAATACTGTCTTCTATGGGACAGACGGGGAAATCATAGGAGAAGAGCAAGGGGCCGAAGAACGTTACTGGATTAACATAGAGGAAATGCCCGAATCTATCAAAGACGCTACCCTCGCCATTGAAGACCGGCGTTTCTATAACCACTTCGGTTTCGATGTGAAGCGAATTGCAGCAGCGGCACTTACGGATCTTAAGCAGATGAGAATGGCCGAGGGGGCCAGCACCATCACCCAGCAGTATGCAAGAAACTTATACCTTTCCCATGATAAAACATGGAAGCGGAAACTAAACGAAGCTCTCTATGCCTTACGATTAGAAATTTTTTATAACAAAGATGAAATATTGGAAGGTTATTTGAACACCATCTATTACGGCCACGGGGCTTATGGAATCGAAGCTGCCAGCCGGCAATATTTCAATAAACACGCGGCTGATCTTACTTTGACAGAAGCCTCCATGTTAGCCGGTATCCCTAAAGGCCCGACCTATTATTCACCACTGGCGAACGCTGAACGAGCAGAAGCAAGACAACAACAAATCTTAGCTGAAATGGAACAGAACGGCTATATCACTTCCTCTGAAAAAAGAGCAGCTGTGGAAGCGAGCATCTCCTATGCGGACGGTGAAGAAGATGACACCCAGGAGATTGCTCCATATTTTCAGGACCAAGTCGTTACAGAAGCGGCTCAGCTGCTTGAAGTAGACAGAGAAAGTGTCCAGACAGGCGGCTATCATATTCACACCACTCTGATTGAAGAGCATCAACGGATTTTGGAAGAGCAGGTGAAAAGAAACATTCCAGGGAGTGAAGAAATCCAAGTCGCTTCCGCTGTTATGAACAGCCATTCTGGAGCAATTACGGCCCTTGTCGGTGGTAAAGATTATGGAGAAAGTCCGTTCAATAGAGCCACTCAGGCGAAACGTTCCGTCGGTTCAACCATCAAACCTTTTCTGTATTATGCAGCGCTCGCGGAAGGGTACTCCCCTGTCACGATGAAAGAGACGCAGCCTATTGAAATTGAGGTAGAAGGTAAAACGGAACCTTATATTCCATCCAATTTCAATAACCAATATGCAGAAGAACCGATTTCTATGGCTCAAGCCCTTGCCGTTTCCGATAATATTTATGCGGTGAAAACCCACATGGATATCGGACCGGAAAAACTAGGAAAAACGATGAAGACGTTCGGTGTTGAAGAAACGTTCAAGCCACACCCTTCTCTTGCCTTAGGGTACTCCTCCATATCCCTTTTCGATATGGTCAGTGCCTATGGAAAAATGGTGAAAGGAACGGAATCCATTGAGGGACATACGATCGCTAAAATTACGGACCGACACGGGAATGTGCTGTATGAATACCAACCGGCTTACAATAAAGACGATGCTGTCGATCGAGCACGGGCGTTCACCGTGACCCACATGATGACGGGGATGTTCGATCCGATCTTAGATGCCGATTATGCATCGGTTACAGGTACTCCAATTAAAGGGAAGCTGACACGCATGTATGGAGGAAAATCCGGAACGACTGACAACGATAGCTGGATGATCGGATTCAGCCCTCAGTACGTTTCCGGTGTATGGGTCGGATATGATGAAGGCAGTAAGCCGCTCAAAGACTTCAACGACCATCGGTATGCGAAAGCCATCTGGGCCGATACGATGGAGAAAATACATGAGACAGAACCTACAGCAGCCTTCATCCCGCCCCCAGGGGTGAAAGGGGTCTACATCGACCCGGAAACCGGCTATGTCGCAGGTCCCAACTGTCCGCAGGAACGGTTAGTGTACATGGAAGAAACTGATATTCCTGAGGATGTTTGTGGCGGAGACGAAAGCAAGGATGTTGATGATGAATTCAAAGATGATCCTTGGTTCAAAGATGTGGTGGACTGGTTCTTTTAATGCGATTCTCGGTTCCTTTGGTGCGCGATTCATGCTCTCTTTGGCGCGAAAGGTCATCCTCAAAACGGATGACCTTTCGCTTTTTTTAACTGCTTTATCACACAGTAAAAAAAGACAGAGAAAACGACCGGGGGAACCGGTCGCTTTCTCTGTCCTAGTAAACATGTATAATCCATGTGTTACTTAATATATTACCCTTATCGCTGATTCGTCAAGATTGGGCGTCTGAATTCTTACACTTTTTTCATGAACATTTTGTGAACAAATCGTGAACACCTTATAAAATGGCAAGGTCAGCGATATCATCCAGGGGAATGCGGATCTTCTCTTTCGTCTGTCCATCAACCCCTGATACGGTGTGATTATTACGGTTCACATGGGTCACCTTCATCCTTATATCTTCATACTCGAAACCATTGTGGACTCTAACCTGGACGGTAAGATTGTCCGTTAGTGCCCTCTGCAAAAGAAAGTCAATCTCGACAGCTTTCTGTTCATCCATAATTCCTTTTTCTACCCGCTGATCTTCTTTCCAAAGTTTTTTCACCATTTCTACATGCTCCGGTAACATGAGCGATGTCCACTTGATCGTCCCGCGATCACGATTCCGGTTATCCATCATTGGTTCCCTCCACCACGAACGTTTGTTCTTATTCTATCATAAAAGAGGGAATCGTAAACTGGAATTTTCATACTTAGCTACATGGTCGTCTCTCTTGTCTAGAAAAAAGGGGTGTACGCTTTATCTACTCCATTTCTTTGTTACCTGCGTTTGCCTTCTTCTGATAACCGAACACGAAAATACAACTCACATAGATCACAAACGCACCTGAAACAAACCATAACCCTGATGTTAAATACTCATGTTCTGCATAAAAAGACCATTTAAACAGGAAATGAAGAATTCCTGAAATCAACCCCACAAGAGCAATCACAAAGTGAAATACTACATCATCTTCTAATATCCTTTTCATAGGATCCACTCCTTTCTTTTACAAAAAATATCAAATGAGAAAGAGGGAAACCCTGCAGATTCCCCTCTCTCCATAACGATGCTATGAGCTTTCAATCATGAATTATTGTACACCTAGAGAGTCTTTCAATTCCTGGGCTGTGTTCTCCCATAGTTCTGGTTTGAAATCACGCAAATATCCTCCGAGCAGCTTTTTCGACTTCTCATCAAGGTGATCGACGACAAAGCGACCCTTCAAGGATTTATCCATGTGGTTCACGTGTTCAGGCATCAATTTGTATCCGCGCTTGATGGACCTGTCCACGACAATCTCACTGGCAGCTACGCCGTGGTAACACGGTCTTCCTTCCTGGTAATCCACCGTTACCCATGCGATCCAATATTTCAGTCCGTTTTTAACGACTTCACGGTCGGTAATGAACTTGATCCGTTTTTCTACTTTACTACGCGCGTGAAGCGCACCCATATCGACATAGGCTTCGTCTTCATTCGGATCCACAATGACCGGGGTCATGTTCTCCAAACTGATGGAACCGACACCATATCCGCCATGACCATCGGTCGAATCATCTTTAAGGATTGTAAATTGGTTCTTCTTTTTATCGTTGCTTTCACCTTTGTTTTTAAATTGATCGAACTCTTTCATAAAGCGATCCTCCTCTTCAATCGTCCTCTTATTTTGTCCCATTTTAACATACAAAACAGTTCTTGTTAGAAGAGATGCTTCATGATTCATTGGTCAAACGTTTGTTTAACCTGCTCGTATTCCTTTTTCAGCATGGAAAACACGACGGTATCCTGAAATCTCTCTCCATCAAAATCTGTTTCCCTTAATACTCCCTCTTCCCGGAAGCCAAAATTATTCAAGAGCCTGCGTGATCCCTCATTTTCAGCAAAAATGTCTCCGACAATCCGGTTCAGATTCAGTGTGTCGAACGCATAAGGGAGAACATTAAGTAAAACTTCTGTCATGATGCCTGCCTTTTGGTACTTTGGATGAATGACCGCTCCCATTTCTGCTTTCCTATGCCAAAGATTCCATTTGTGAAAACGGAAAAAGCCGATGCATTCCCCTTCTTCGTTCTCAATCACCCATGGTATTTCTTTATGCTTACGAAAGCCAGCCAGTCTTTCTTCTACGTAAGCTTCCATCTCCTTCAAAGACAGAACGGGGTGAGGAGTGATGTACTTCATCGTATCCGGCCGGCTCATGAATTGGAACAAGGAGGGCGCGTCGGATATTTTTAAACCTCTCATCTTTATCTTTTCCATTTCAAACACAGGAATATGATTCATATAGACTTTCTCCTGTACCTGTGATCGTCCCGGGAATCAGATCCGCCTGTTTGTTTCGAACTTTGAACGAAGACAAAATCCGCTTCCTTGGGTGAATCATCTTTCCCTCTATGCGTTTCTTTTCTACGGAACACCCTCTTGAGCCATGTGTTCTGTTCTACAGGTACTCCCACACGACGTTGCTGCACTTCCTTAATCCCCTGGATGATCAACTGCATCGAGACAATGATTGCCATGAAACAAAGAAGTGTAGGGATAATGAGCCACCAACGCCCTGTCATCAACGAATCTTTGGCTGCTCCGATCATCCCGGACCATTCATAGGTGGTACTCGTTGGAGGATCCGCCACAAAATCATAGCTTACTTTTGTCCCTCCAAAATAAATGTCAAATACACCAAGGTGAATGAAAATAAGCAACGTTTGGATAAACTGCTGGCCAAAAATAATCCCCATTCTGGCACTTAAATGCGGCATCAAATGCTTCCACAACAGATGAACAGAACTGCCTCCAAGCACCTTTGTACTTGTTACGAACTCTTCTTTCATAATCAACTTCATTTCATTGCCGAACAACGTTATCACAAGCGGAACAGCTAAAAGTGTCAAAATGATCCCCTGATAAAGGATCCTCTCTGTTTCTGTCGTCGTAAACCCACCAGGAGGCATCCATAACACCGGCTTCAATAGCAAAAAGGCAATGATCGTCATCGGTAAAAAATGCATGCTGTCTACGAATTTTTCAAAAACCAGCTGTACCCTTTTGGGTAGAAAGAAAGCATAAGGAATAGCTAAAAGGAAGCCAATACCCATTCGTAAGAAAGCAATCACAAGACCGAAAATAATCGTATATTTCGCACCGACTATGATTTGGTCAAACACGCTAAAACCAAGAGCATCGGTACCCAAAAATACATACTCCGGTGTGTGGGGAATCGAACTGACTAATGTCCCTTCATCATCGTAGATCAGTCGATGCTGATCGATCAGCGGCTCTGCGGTCATGGTATAAGCGATACTGATAATGATAGTTCCCGTAATGACAGTAAAACCTAAGAGAAACTTTATATTTTTAAAATGCGCCCCGATTTCTGACAACGCATGAGTAAGCCACCCTCTGCCCCCTTTGAAAGAGACGGCTCCTACAAAACGGTTCATACGTGTAGCGACTTCTTCGGACTTCTTTTCATCCTTAAAAAGGAACAGTTCTGTGCCTTGATAGATGATATAAAAAGGTGTAAATAGCATGAGAAGGATAAAACTTGAAACGATCGGCCGAAAATCATCGAGAAATGCCGTCGTAATCCCATTCATATTGAAGATATATTCAATGATTAACAGACTCGACAACGCCCCCCATACAATGATTTTCGAATGGTAGAACGTACTTTTCCCGATGTTCCGAAGGGTATGTACACACAAAATGGCCGCTTTCTCCAACCCTTTTCCCCTGGCCATTTGTATATAAGATTTCGTCCATTCTTCTTCGATCAATGCGAGGATGATTTTGTACATCGTCACCATAGGCAGGACAGCAATGGCAAACATCGGAAGCAGGTAGACTTTATCCTGTCCGAGAGATGCAAAGGAAATAAGCAGGATTTCCGTCTGTTTATAAAACCAAACGATGAACAACTGTAAAGAAAAAGCCAACAATAAATCGGGTACGCTCTCGAGCAAGCCAAGAATACGGTCAACGACTGAACGCAGCCACTTCGGTAAAAAAACAGTGAAGAATGCACCTGCAAATGCGAGAACGAAACCTAATAAAATACCACCGAAGAAGACGGTCATAGAGTATTGATAAGGGTCCCATAAGTATTCCAAAATTGGTACAGGGCGTCCCTTGAATAAATAGGTCCACTCTCCCGGATTCACTACAGAGGCAAGCAATTGATTCAACTCTTTTATGTAATTTCCCAGATCTAAAAATGCCCCTTGCCAGAACAAAGCCGGCGTAGTACTAACCAATAGAATACCAACGATACCGATCATATAATAAGCGAAAAATTTAATGAAACGCACGTGTATAGACCCCCCACTCTACTTTCGATTTATGTTTTTTCAATTATCTGACATAAATACACAAGAAAAAAGGTGTACATCGTCGTACACCTACTTTTTATCTTAATGAATGGAACGCAAATGTTCAATAAATTTCCATCCTTCATCGATATCTTCTTGTGTGTAATTTTGAGCGCTTTTCACCGTGAACACTTTTTCAGCAATTTCTTCTTTCGGTAAGTGCTCAAAGAAAAGCATCGTAGAAACGAGCTCAAGGAAACGTGAACTACGTCCATTCATTTCTTCGATGTGAACATTAAGTGGAGGCAGGTCCATCTCATAATGGGTCAGGAAATCCCTTCCGCTATCGGTCAACTGGTACCGGTACTGATAATAATTCTTCTTCTCTTCTTTCGTTTCGCTGATAAAACCAAGATTACACATTTCCTCAACTCTCAGTGTCAGTTCCTCCGAGTAAGGGCCATAGAAATGAAACTGGTAACGCTCTTCAAAAGGGATTTCACACTTTTTCAGTATGTAAATCATCTTCTGCAACTTCTTTCGGCCTACAATTTCATCGGTGCTTGAGAAAAACTGCATCAACTTCGCATGATTCTCCAACATGGAGGTTCACTCCTTATCCAAACAAAATTTCCATAATCCGCTTCTTCGTTTTACTTCGATTTGACATTTCCTCGAGACGATCAAGAGGGATGTACAATTTATGATCCGTCCGTTTTTTACCAGAAATCGATTCGACAATATCGGAAAGCCTGGACAGTTCCTTCAACTCGTCATTCGGCTGCAGAAGGTGAATGGGCAGCCTTTCCCCTTCTTCACCCGGGCGATAAAAGTCATACGGAAGGTCCGAACTTGAGTCCACAACTAAATAATAATCAGGATTCAAACCAGCTTTTGTAAACAGTTTATAGAGTTCCATCCATTCATTCATCTGAGAATTCGGATTGAACTCGATGTATTTGAAAAGTTTACGGTTCACGAAACGATGGCACAAATCACTAAGTACGTCATCTTCTTCCTTCATCCACGTCTGGAAATAATAGAGGACGACCGCTTCATCCAGCGCCAAATATTCTTCAAGGGTAGGCTCACCAGAAAAGAAGGACAGAAAATGCACCGGTTTCAGCTTGAAGTTGTACCCTTCTTCGTACAGTTCCTTCGCACGGTGGAGAATTTTAGTTAAAATGACTTCTGCACTTCTCGTTACAGGGTGGAAATACACCTGCCAGTACATTTGGTAACGACTCATAATATAATCTTCGACCGCATGCATGCCGCTTTCCTTGACTACGACCTGATCTTCCATCGGCCGCATCACTCGAAGTATCCGCTCCATGTCGAAATGACCATAGCTGACACCTGTAAAATAAGCATCCCTCTGCAGGTAATCCATTCGATCCGCATCAATTTGACTGGAAATCAAGCTGACGACGAGCTTGTTTTCGTACGTCTTGTTAATGACATCCGCTACTTTTTTAGGAAAACCTTTTTCAACTTTACTTAGAACCTTATTTACTTCCGTGTCCCCGAGTAAAATCGCCTGGGTGAAATCTTCATGATCAAGTTTGAACACTTTTTCAAAGGAATGCGAAAAAGGTCCATGACCGAGATCATGTAAAAGAGCAGCACAAAGACAAAGCAGCCGTTCCTCCTGATCCCAGTTGGGACGGTCCTTGAAATTCTCGATGATTCTCCTAACGATTTCATAAACACCTAAAGAGTGGTTGAAACGGCTGTGTTCAGCTCCATGGAATGTCAAATAAGATGTGCCGAGCTGTTTGATTCTACGGAGCCTCTGAAATTCAGCCGTCCCGATCAAATCCCAAATCACCCGTTCTCGAACGTGGACATAACGATGTACGGGGTCTTTAAAAACCTTTTCTTCACTTAACTTCTCATCACGATAGGCCATCAGTTTGTCCTTTCTACACGACATTTTTATCTATTATATACCTTAAATTCCGACAAAAAAACATCTTGACAGACAGAAATTGACAGGTGTTCTCCGAGAAACCTGTCTATAAGCGCTCTAACTTTCGATATGATTTTTTTATCCATCAGAGAATTTTACAATCGATCTTCCATTCATGCAAGAGGCGACTTTTGGTATAATGGACGTTGCTACCGAAAAGGAGAACGAATGCTATGAATGAACTACATCCATTATTAAAACCAGAAACGTATCGCTTCATCGACCAAAGCAATTTAGGGCCCGGATTTTCGGCCTTACAGTCTTTTGCTATGGACGATGCGTTATCCATAAGTGTCGGTGAACGCATGAGCCCGACAACGGCAAGACTCTGGGTCCACCACGATACGATCGTACTCGGGATTCCGGATGCCCGCCTTCCTTATATAAAAGAAGCCATCCAACATTTGAAGTCGAACGGTTATGATGTGATCGTCCGTAATTCCGGTGGTCTCGCCGTCGTGTTGGATGACGGTGTTTTGAACCTTTCCCTCATCTTCCCTGATTCTAAACAGGTAAATATCCATGACGGTTATGAGGCGATGGTTTCGTTTATCAGCCAACTCTTTTCCGATTTGACGAACGGAATTGAAGCTTATGAAATCACCCAATCCTATTGTCCAGGGACATATGATTTGAGTATCAATGGCAAAAAATTCGCCGGCATCTCACAACGCCGGGTTAAAAACGGTTCCGCTGTACAGATCTATCTTGATGTAAGTGGCAGCGGCGCAGAACGTGCGGCGCTTTTGAAGCGGTTCTATGAACTGGGCAAACGCGACGAAGAGACCCGCTTCAGCTATCCTGTTATCGATCCAAGCGTCATGGCATCTTTAAACGAATTACTGGGCACTAACCTCAGTGTTGCCGACGTACGTGACCGTATATTGATGAAACTACATGAACTCTCGGGTCACCTTGTCACCCATGCTTTAGAAGGGGACGAAATCGACTGGTTTCATAAGAGGTTTGAGCAAATGATCAAACGAAACGAAAAAGCGCTCGACAACCTGGAATAAGGGTGTCGAGCGCTTTTCTATTTCTTCTGGGGGTTTGAGTAAAAAAGCTCGCTGGACGTTGTCCGCGAACTTTTTCACTTCTTTATAGAGCTTGAGCAGCAGTAATGATGGCTAGCTTGTACACGTCATCAGAATTACAGCCGCGGGATAGATCGTTTACCGGCTGGTTCAAGCCTTGCAGAATCGGGCCGACAGCGTCAAAGTTACCCAGGCGCTGGGCAATTTTATAACCGATGTTTCCTGCTTCAAGGCTTGGGAATACGAACGTGTTCGCTTCACCCATTAGTGGAGAATCCGGCGCCTTTTTCTCGGCTACAGATGGCACGAACGCCGCATCAAACTGGAATTCGCCATCAATTAATAGATCTTTGTTTTGTTCTTGGGCAATCTCAAGTGCTTGTGTCACTTTCTCCGTTTCAGGGGACTGGGCGGACCCTTTCGTAGAGAAGCTTAACATAGCGACTTTTGGATGGATATCGAATAGCTGGGCTGTTTCTGCACTTGCCAAAGCGATCTCTGCTAAGTCCTGGCTGTCAGGGTTAATGTTGATAGCACAGTCAGCAAATACATATTTCTCTTCATCACGGACCATGATGAATACGCCGGATGTTTTCTTAATACCGGGCTTCGTTTTAATGATTTGAAGAGCTGGACGCACAGTGTCTGCTGTAGAGTGAGCGGCACCACTGACAAGCCCGTCTGCTTTACCCATGTAGACAAGCATTGTACCGAAGTAGTTTCCGCCCTGCAGGATTTCACGTGCTTTTTCTTCTGTCGCTTTTCCTTTACGGCGCTCGACAAAGCTTGCGACCATTTCATCAAACTCATCGTAGTTTGCAGGATCAAGAATTTCTGCAGCGGAAATATCTACATTCAATTCAGATGCTTTCTGTTCTACTTTTTCTTTATTACCGACTAATACAGGTGTCAACATTCCGTCAGCACCCAATTGACTCACTGCTGTTAGGATTCTTTCATCTAAGGCTTCTGGAAATACGACTTTCTTGCCTTTTCCATCAATTTTAGACTTCAAAGTATCAAATAGGTTACTCATGATTAACCCTCCATTTTTTCATTCTGTTATACATGATAAGACCTTTTGTGTTCAAATGAAAGTGGTTCGAATCAAGTTTTCCGTTTGAAGCGATTTCATTTTATAACTTTACCCTATTTCCCTGCAGATGATACTTCTCTAACTGTTCACTCTTTTGTCATACCCGCATCGTTATCTATCCAAATGCAAATGTGTTATATTTATGGAGGATGTTTTATTAGTACAATACTTCAATGTAAAAGGAGCGATCGATCCCATGCCAGAAGCAGTAGTTACCATGGACGGCTGGTATTGTCTGCATGATTTTCGTTCTGTCGACTGGACAGCATGGAAGTATGCATCAAACGAAGACCGTGAAGAAGCGATCAATGAATTCAAAGAATTGATCGGTCAATGGGAAGAAACAGAACGCAGCAAAGAAGGTAGTCATGCTTTATATACAATTGTCGGTCAAAAAGCAGATTTCATGATGATGATTTTACGTCCGACAATGGAAGAGCTGAACGAAATTGAAACGGCCTTCAATAAATCCAAGCTGGCAGAATTCACGAAGCCTTCCTATTCGTATGTCTCTGTCGTTGAGCTTTCCAATTACATGGGGAGTGCGAACGAGGATGATCCTGAAATTCAGGCACGCCTGCGCCCTACCCTTCCGAAGTGGAACCACATTTGCTTCTATCCGATGGACAAGCGCAGGCAAGGAAATGACAACTGGTATGTCCTTGAAAAAGATGAACGTGCCAAACTCATGTATGCCCACGGGATGACAGGCCGTCAATACGCCGGCAAGATCCGTCAGATCATTACCGGATCCATTGGTTTTGATGACTGGGAATGGGGCGTTACGCTATTTGCTCATGATGTGCTTCAATTCAAAAAGCTCGTGTATGAAATGCGCTTTGATGAAGTAACTTCACGTTATGGCGATTTCGGATCTTTCTATATCGGAAACATCCTCAAGCCAGACGCTGTCGAACAATTTTTACAAGTATAAAGAAGAAAGCTGCCAGCTCACCTGGCAGCTTTTTTATATCCCCATTCTTTCACTAACGCTCCCTTTTCTGGAAGACTCAGTTTCGAGATGTTTCCGGGGTTCGTTGCCGTATTGGGCGTCAGGGGTGGTTGGGAAGCTACTCGCTTTCCTGTGGGGGAGTGGCGAGCTTCCCAACCACCCCATTCGATGTAAGGGAGATACGAACCCCTATACCGAGAGGAAGTGTCTCCCACTCTTCCCTCCTAAGTAGGCATAAAGCGCCCTGGATCAAGCTTTTACGTTCTGAATGCCCGCTGTGAAGAGGTTTATATTATCCCTTTTCCTCAATCATACAAGCTGATTTTCCAGAAGTGGTTTCGAGAATCTTCCATGGCAAAGGGGCGGAGGGGAATGGGGAGACTCCTGTGGGAAAAAGTGCATGGTGAGACCCCACAGGACGCAGTCCGAGGAGGCTCACCGCGCTCCCACGGAAAGCGACTCATTCCCCGCAGCCCCCATCCATTCAACAAAATTCTCGAAACTGAGTCTTCAAGAATCCTGCCATATTGTTGAGGAACAGCAAAAGGACTATCCCTTCTTGGGAGGTCCTTTTTTGTTGTCCATCAGAAAATATTTTTAATCATAACTCCATAGGCGTCCAACATATAGTGTTAAAGAACATGCAATCATGCCTTTATTAAAGTGAGGTGACCGCATGGCTGTTGTCCCCTTCAATCAGGCTGATGTCAAATTATTAGCGAGGCTTATGAGAGCAGAGGCTGAAGGAGAAGGTAAACTAGGCATGCTTATGGTCGGAAATACAGGAGTCAACCGTGTGCGAGGAAATTGCATCGATTTTACGGAGATCGATACGATTCGTAAGATGGTGTTCCAGAGCCCCGGCGGCTTTGAGGCTACTCAAAAGGGATACTTCTACCAAAGGGCACGGGAAAAAGACAAACGGCTTGCAAGAAGGACGATCAACGGTGAGCGGTTCCACCCTGCCACAAATTCACTTTGGTTTTTCAAGCCTTCTGGAGACTGTCCAGCTCAATGGTTCGGCCAATGGAATACGGGCAGGTTCAAATCCCACTGCTTTTATTCTCCGGTTCGGTCTGACTGTCCTAGTGTTTATTAATTCCAATAAGGAGTGATTCAATTGGCACAAAAGAAACCGCAAATGGGCGGACAGGGTCAGGGGCAAGGTCAAGGACAGCCGATGTACGGCGGCCAATCCTCCCCCTATTACGGCCAGAACCCGTATATGCAATACTACCCAAGTGCACAGATGCCAATCCAAGGAACACAGCCGCCGCAAGGTCAGCAAGGTGGTCTACAAGTTCCACAAATGCAGCAAGCCCAATCAAAAGGAGTAAACCCTCCGAATATGTTACCTTCCGAAGAATCATACATCGAAAACATTTTACGCTTGAATGCAGGAAAACCTGCCACAGTGTATATGACTTTTGAAAACAACGACCAATGGAACGCCAAAGTTTTCAAAGGAATCGTTGAAGCGGCAGGAAGAGACCATATCATTCTCAGCGATCCTCAAACAGGGAAACGTTATTTACTCTTGATGGTCTATCTTGATTACATTACATTCGACGAAGAAATCAACTATAACTACCCGTATGGCGCCGGACAGGGAATGGGCAATTATCAACCCCGCTAATGAAGCAAAAAACTCGCTATTTCGGTAGCGAGTTTTTCATTTCCATATTCAAAATTACTGGCTATACGCCAAAAGAAAAGGGTGTACAAATGCGACCTCCATATGAGAGTTACCAGAGAGCCCAGTTAGGTGCCCTTTTGTTAGCTGTAGTTCTTGCCGTGGTCGGTTTATTCCAGCTCGAACACCAATGGATCATCTTACTCATGTTTTACGTTCTAGCGGCGAGCTTTGCTCTAGAAGGTATGGTCGAGATGAAACGACAGCAAAAAGTGAATGCCATCATTCAACTTGTTAGGGCGGTCATTCTTCTGTTTTTCACGACGATCCTTTACTTTTAGTATTAAATATATTTAATGACAGCGTAACCCAGCAAAATCCAGCCGATCAAAAATGACAGACCTCCGAGTGGAGTGATCATAGCAAACACTTTGATTCCAGACGTAGCATAGATGTAAAGACTTCCGGAAAAAAGCAGGATTCCAATTAAGAAAAACCAACCTGCACCTGTCATCACACCGGTCTGGATTTTGCTCATCAATAGAGCTGTGACAAATAAAGCCATCGTATGGAACATTTGATAATCAACGGCTTTCCCCCATTGATCCAATCCTTTTTCGGAGACCTTCCCTTCAAGTCCATGAGCACCGAACGCACCTAAAGCGACGGATAAAAATCCATTGATTACGGCTAAAATTAAAAAAAGCTTCATTTTTTCTCCCCCTTAAAAATCGAAAATAGAAGACCCATTGGCTTCATCATGATCAATTTTCGTTTCTTTATCCTCTTCCTGAACGGGCTCAGGGTTGCCTGCTCCCATCATCTTGCGAATTTCTTCGACTGTTGGTTCTTGGACCACAGCCGGTGTACTTTGCGGACTGGTATCTTCCTCTAACAGTAAGTCAGCAAGCAATTTCACGGAACGCACGTGCTCCCTCACTTTTTGTTCATTTCCATGCTGCAGCATCGCTTCCTGTATCTCACTGGACATCTTTTTCAAGACCGTTTTGTTGGTAATTGCCATAAATCGTTTTCTCCTTTTCGATAAAAGATGGTTCTCTGTCGTAGTTTAACACGTTCCCCTCTCCCCTGTCCTTTTCTCTCCAGCAGTTTCATCAAATGTTAAAAAGTTACCTTGCTGAATTCAATTACCCACTATTCCAGATAAGCTCCCGTTTGTGGAAGACTCAGTTTCGAGATGTTTGTTGGAGTTTAGGGGCTCCGGGAAACAGTTCGCTTTCCATGGGGCGGGCGCTGAGCCTCCTCAGGCTACGCCTTCCGGGGTCTCACCTGTTCCACACGTCCCATAGGAGTCTCACCGTTTCCCTCCGCCCCTTGACCATAAGAGTATCTCGTAACCACTTCCAGAATAAGCGGCCCTCTATCGTAATGGGAGTTGGTGTATTCAACTCTCAAACAAGCAGTAAACTATACTCTAACGCTTGCTATAGAGCGCTTCTCAACTAGAAAGTAGTTATTATGGACGACGCTCCATTCGTGTACGTGGGTTCGTTTATCTCATCTCTCGAATGAGGTGGTTGGGAAGCTGCGAGACTCCCGTGGGAGAAGGAGATAGGCGAGATCCCGCAGGACGTAGTCCGAGGAAGCTCGGCGCTCCCCCACAGGAAAGCGAGTTGCTTCCCAGCCACCCTGACGCTCAACATGGCAACGAACCCCGGAAACATCTCGAAACTGAGTCTTACACAACCCTGCCATATTCTTCAATAACTAACTCTAAAAATTCCAACATGTAAAAAAGAACCCCGACGAATGGTCGGGGTTCTTGAGTTCTAAATTTATAGAGAGATGACTCCGATTTGGTTTAAAAAGATCAAAATGATCATGACTGGGGCAATGAACTTGACGATTGTAAACCATACGTTGCCAAGCAGCCCTTTTTTCATATCGGTGGCTTCCAATGCTTCGGATTTCTTGAAGTACCATCCTACAAGAAGGGCCATGGACAGACCGCCAAGTGGAAGCAAAATGTTGGAGGCGATATAATCCATCGAGTCGAGAATATTCAAGTCTCCAATCGGGGTGACGCCGGACCATAAGCCAAAGCCAAGGGAAACGCCAATTCCGAGTACAAACATAATGGAGCCCACCAACACACTCGTGGCAAAACGCGTCCAACCGAAAGCTCTCATAAAGTAAGCCGTCGGTACTTCCAGTATAGATACAGATGATGATAAGGATGCCAGAATTAAGGCGAAGAAGAACACCAGTCCGATGATTCCTCCAAATGGCATCTGCTCAAAAATACTTGGAAGTGTAATGAATACAAGTGGCGGGCCTGAACTTGGATCAATTCCAAACGCAAACACAGCCGGAAAAATCACAACACCTGAGATGATGGCGAAAAATGTATCCATGATGCCGATCCCAAGCGTCGCACTCGGCAGTTTGTTTTCTTTTTTCAAATAACTGCCGTACGTCAACATAGCTCCCATTCCAAGGCTCAAGGAGAAAAAGGCTTGACCCAGGGCTGCTATATAAATGGACGGATTACTAAACGCTGTCCAATCAGGCTGGAACAAAAATTCCAAACCTTCTGAAGCTCCATCCAAGGAAAGACTGAAGAACGCAAGACCGATCAAAATGATGGCAAGCAATGGCATGAAGATTTTGTTTGCTGCTTCAATCCCTTTCTTAACACCACTCAACACAATCACGATGGTTAAGATCATGAATAGTGCTGTCCAGGCAATCGGATGCCAAGAGTGGCTGATAAATTGGCCAAACGCCCCTTCATAACCAACTTCAGGCGAAGTAAAGAATGATCCATTAATATAATTCCAGAAATAAAAGATCGCCCATCCAGCTACCACAGCATAAAACCCTAAAATTAAGAAAGCACTGGCAATACCAAAGAATCCCGTCAAATACCAGGGCGTCTTAGGAGCCAACTTCTGAAATGAACCCACAACATCACTTTGCGCTTTCCTTCCGATACTGACTTCAGTCAATAACAGGGGTACTCCAATTAAAAGTACGAATAATAAATACAAGATTAAAAAGGCGCCTCCGCCATTATTACCTGCTACGAAGGAGAACCTCCATATATTTCCTAGTCCGACAGCTGACCCCATTGCGGCAAGCATAAAGCCCAGCTTCGTCCCCCACTGTTCTCTCGCCATACTCACTACACTCCTCTCACTCATTCATCTAATTCAGCCGCTCTCTTTTTTTATTCGGCTTAGTGAAATATTCATCAGCATACCATAGAATGAGCGAGTGTAAATACATATTCTGAAATTTCATTTAATTTACAGTCGGTAATCGATCAGGGAAGGGGTTCCAGATTGATTATTCTTCTTTTTTTGATTCTTTTCAGCAAATTGTAAGCATTCTGTGCCTGTCGATTTCAAAACGAATGCGGAAGGTATTTCTTTCGTTTTGAATCCGTAAGCCTCGCACGCTCTCGGAAAAGCTGGGTTCCATGTTGTACGAAAATGCTTGCAACGGAAGCAGTTGACCTTTTTCATATCGACCCTCTCTCCTGCCAAATGATATGGTAGAATCATAGCACAGCTAAAGCCTGTTCTCTAGGAGGCTATTATGGAAGCATGGTTTAGTGAACAAATTGACCAAACCTTTACTACATTCGGTACCAGCCATACATGGATGCTCTCCATTTACTTGGTTGTTTCTTTAGTAATGCTTTTGATGCATCAAACCTTAAAAAATTCCAATGTACTGCATAACATTGTGCGTTACAGTCTATTATTTTTGCTAATCCTATCTGAAATCAGCTACCAAACCTGGACGATCATGCACGGTCTCTGGATGGAAGGAAGCCACCTCCCCCTCCATTTGTGCGGGATCGCTTCTTTATTAGGTGTGGTTGCGCTCCTTACCTATCACCCTAAACAGATTAAGATCACTTTTTTCATAGGTATTCTGCCCGCAGCCATTGCCCTGATCACTCCTGATATCCCTCATGGATATGAGCACTTCCGCTTTTGGAAGTTTTTTGTGCATCACATGGCCATCTCCTGGACCGGTCTTTTTTTGATCATATCGACAAAAGTCACGATTAGAGGAAAAGACTTGTTGGAAACCTTCTTCTATTTGATCATTTACAGTGTGTTCATCTTCATTTTCAATACTTACTTCCAGACCAATTATTTGTATTTAAATGGACCTCCCATTGCAGGTACCCCTCTTGACTGGATGGGGGAAGGCGTCATGTATTATATCAGTCTAGTTTTAACAGCACTCTTTGTTTTTTCCCTTATGTATTTTCTTTACAAGCTCATTAAGAAAACTAGATAGACCTCCCACTATTCAATATAACGGCAGGATTGTTGAAGACTCAGTTTCGAGATGTTGCCGGGGGTCGTTGCCTAGTTGGGTGTCAGGGGTGGCTGGGAAGCTACTCGCTTTCCTGTGGGGGAGTGGCGAGACTCCTGCGGGAAAAAAATGCATGGTGAGACCCCGCAGAGCGGAGCTCGAGGAGGTTCACCGCGCTCCCGCGGAAAGCGAGTCATTCCCCTCCGCCCCTAAACTCACACAAAAGTCTCTAAACTGAGTCTTCCACAATCGGGAGGCTTATCTGTAATAGTTTTGATATCAGAATAGGTAGGGTGCGTAGACGATGAGGATGATGAGCACCCAGATGACATCGACGAAATGCCAGTAATAATTGAAGATTTTGTGCTTTTCTATGAACAAGGACTTCGGCATCGTCTGCTTGAACTGGACCATCAAAAGAATCATCCACACCAGCCCAAACGCAACGTGTGACGCATGAAGTCCAACAAGTACATAAAAGGAAGCGAGGAAATTGTTCATCGTAAGTGTGTAGCCTTCACTCCAGTACTTGTAGAACTCATGAACTTCCAATCCCATAAAAATACTCCCGAGCAGGAAAGTCGTCCCCAGTCCGATCCAGATCTTGAGACGATTCCAATTTCCCAACCCACTCTCCGCTATTAGTAAGGTCCCGCTGCTTGAAAGAAGGAAAACGGATGTCAATACGACGGTTCGCAGCTCGTACACTTCTGTTGGATCGGCTCCTCGCGGTGAAGGGGTGTAAAGGATATAAGTGGCGAACAACGTCGCAAACATGATGGCTTCAACGACTAAATAGAGGAAGAAACCGAGTCGTTTGTCATTGAATAAAACCTCTGATGTCTGTTTCATGAGTCTTCCTCCTTTCGGTACACAGCTTTCCTTTCATCATTAAACACACGGTAGATGAAGAAACCTAGCGCAGCGATTCCACCCATTACCTGTATCCAAACCCATCCATATATAAAGCCGATACTCATGACAATCAAGACACCCGCTAGCAGGACGGGAGCGACCGTTTGAATAGCGATTGGAGAAGGTCTCGGCTCTTCGGATTCTGGAAGCTTCTTTCTCTCCACTTTGCTGTACCAGTAAGCATCGATGGAATTTATTTTTGGAATAGGTTGGAAAGGATGCTCAGGCGCTGGGGATCCGACGGTCCATTCCAGCGTCCGCCCATCCCACGGATCCGCACCCACGGGGTCGGTAAGACGGTGAGTCTTATACAAATTCAATAAGACAAAAAGCATACTCGCCCCCATCAAAAATGCTCCGATCGTACTGACGAAATTCAATAAGAATACACCATCTTCCCACGTGTAGGTGTACACGCGGCGTGGCATCCCGTTTAATCCAGCAAAGTGCTGGGGCATGAACGTCAAATGAAAACCGATGATGAAAAGCCAGAAATGCCATTTGCCCAGTTTTTCATCAAGCATCTTCCCTGTCATTTTCGGATACCAATAATAAATGCCTGCAAATGCCCCAAGAATCGTTCCACCAATCATCGTATAGTGAAAATGGGCAACAACGAAATATGAATCATGATACTGGTAGTCAGCCGCTGCTACAGCGAGCATGACACCTGTCACTCCTCCAATGACGAATGTTGGGATAAACCCTAATGAAAACAGCATAGGAGTCGTTATTCGGACAACCCCTTTTCGCATCGTAAACAACCAGTTAAATACCTTGATCCCGGTCGGAACGGCAATTAACATCGTAGTGATGGCAAAGATCGAATTGGCCAGGGCCCCTAGTCCAACTGTAAACATGTGGTGCGCCCATACCATAAACCCTAGAAGTCCGATTAAAGCAATCGCAATGACCATGGATGTGTACCCATACACTCTTTTTCTTGAAAATGTGGAAATCACATCAGAAAAGATCCCGAAGGCTGGAAGGATCAAAATGTACACTTCTGGGTGACCGAAAATCCAAAATAAGTGCTGCCAGTACACAGGATCGCCGTATTCCCCAAGAAAGAAGCTCGTTCCATAAATCCGGTCGAACATCAATAACAATAGAGCTACCGTCAAGACCGGAAAAGCGATCAGGATAAGAAAAGAAGTCACGAGGGTAGCCCAGGAGAATAAGGGCATCCTTGTCATCTTCATCCCTGGCGCACGAAGACGGATGATGGTGACAATCATATTGATCGCAGTAAAAATGGTACCAAGGCCTGAGACTTGAAGACCGAATATGTAATAGTTGTTATTTGGGCCTGTGGTAAATGTATCTGTGGCGAGTGGAGCATAGGATGTCCACCCTGCGTTCGGGGCAGCATTGAAGAAAAAGGCCATATTGAAAATGATGCCGCCGGATACAAACAACCAAAAGCTGATCGAATTCAAATAAGGAAAAGCAAGGTCATTGGCCCCCAACTGAAGAGGCACAGCAATATTCATCAAGCCAATCAACAGAGGCATGGCAACGAAAAAAATCATAACTGTCCCGTGCGTCGTAAAAACTTCATTATACTTTTGAGATTGGAAGACCCAGAAATCATTTTCCGGTATGGCCAGCTGCGTCCTGATGAACATCGCGTCGATGCCGCCACGGATAAAGAAAACCATAGCAAGCAAAATGTACATCGTTCCAATTTTCCGATTGTCTGTAGTTGTTATGTAATCCCAAACCAATGGCCATTTCTTTCTCGTCGTCATCCACCATAATAAGGCTGCACCCAACAGAATGGATACAATCCAGGCCACAACGATATCTGAAGGTACTTCCCCTATGAAAGGTACATACATCCCATTCACCTCTTCTCCCCATGTTTATTCTTTTTCCAACCAGCTTTCAAATGCTTCCTGACTCACTACTTTCGTTTCAAACCTCATCAAAGTATGCTCCGCTCCACAAAATTCTGCGCATTTCCCCTGAAATGTCCCCTCTTCACGTGGCTCAAACGATAACCTTGTCTCTTCACCAGGGAGAACATCAATTTTCCCTGATAAATTCGGAACCCAGAAGGAATGGATGACATCATTAGAGGTGAGGCGGAATTCTACTTCTTGATCTACAGGTAAAACGAGCTCATCATAAGATTCTTTTCCGTTCTCATAAGTGAACTTCCAGTTGAATTGCTGGCCTACCACTTCAACGGTCATGGCGTCTCCCTGAGATCCTTCTGCTGAACCTGACACTTTCGAGGTTAAATCATATGTAGCCTTTACCGTCGGAACAGCTAAGATTGCAATTAATAAAAGAGGAACGAGCGTCCATGTGATTTCCAGCCACTTGTTCTCCTTCTCATCTGGGGGAATATCGAATTTCGCCTTCCCTCTTTCCCGAAACTTCCTAAGAAAGGCGACGAATAAAACAAATACGACGATCAGCACAAGCATCATAATGCCGAAACTCAGATAGATTAAGTCCGTCAATGTATCAGCTGTATCGCTTTTTGGATTAAGAACTCTCATTTGGCACCCAGATAAGAAAGCGATTACGAAAAAGAACAAAACTAGTTTCTTCACCGACTCTTCCCTCCCGTCCAGTTGGATATCTGTAGTTATAGGACTGTCTAGTAATGCTCTATTACCTAATCCTTACAGAACAAAACTCTTTCTTTTCCTCCCACAAAAGCACCTTATCTTTAAGACTTCGTTTAGATGTTTGTGTGAGGGAATGGTGGTCGGGAAAGCGAGCCATTCCCCGACGCCCCATCTTCTACACAATAGTCTCGAAACAGAGTCTTCTACAATCCATCTAATATTCGTAAATTTTTGTTCAATAATATAGCAAGGAAAAGCCCCCGTATCTGATGGAATCAGATACGGGGGCTTATTTGTTATCTTCCATGAAGATTTTCAAGCCTTTCGATGCGGGCTTCTAGCTTTTCATATTCTTCTTTTGAAACGAAGCCCAGTTCTTTCATTTGATCCTGGAATCTGGCTTTCGCTTGTTCATTCCATTCTTTGTCTTTGCTTTGTCCTTTTGAAATCCATTGGTTCATCCAATTGTTGACCATTGTCTTTGCTTGTGAAGGGCTGATTTCTCCGCGCTTCACCATTTCGTTGACCATTTTTTCAAAACGTTCCTTGCCACTGATGGCAGCGCCTAAACCAAGATGGAATCCTTTCTTCAATAAATCACTCATCCTTCATTCCTCCTATTGTGATGGATGCGTTTTAACATCCTCAAATGATTGAACGAACATACGAGAAACCCAAGTACACCGATTCCTGACAGGATACTCCCGATCCATACAGTCGGGAGGACAGGAACGATGAATGTGTAATATAAAGCGGCTGCACCGATTCCTGCGATGACGAGCGAAAAGAACGTATAAAATAAATAGTATTGATGAAATAAATGGTTTTTTTGATGATAACTCTTCCATTCCCTCTCTTTATCTCCATCTTCGAGATACTCGACCAATGCTCTCGGTAAGGAAAGGAGCGGTCGAGCTGTCTCTTTCGCGATTTCTTTATATAGAGAAAAACTGGAAGCTTCTCCTGACATCCATTCTTTGATCACTGGTCTGCCCCACCGGATTAAATCGATTTGAGGATACACACTTGTGAGAACCCCTACGATGATTGAAGTCGCACGTCCCAAAAAGGCATAATCGGCAGGCAGCTGAATCGGCTGCTCTTTCACAAACTCTTGCAAATCGCCCAGCATATCATTCATCATATGCGCATCCAACTTGTCAAAGTTCCCATCCAAGTACATGTCCGTCGTCTGCTTCAAGAGTTTCTTCACTTTTTCTGTATCCGCATCAGGAAGTAAGAAATCCATTTCCTGCAGCGATTCAATCACTCTGTCGTAATCATCTAATATGAAGCCTTGAATCATTTTCCGGATTGAATTCGCATCTTCATTTTTGATCTCCCCGACCATCCCGAAATCGATGACGACGACAGTACCATCTTCTTTTAACATCAGATTTCCGGGGTGAGGATCGGAGTGGAACATTCCTGCGTATAGAAACTGTTCGACACACAAATCAAACAACGTACGAGCGATTCCTTCCCGGTCGATGCCATGCTTTTTAATAAAAGATAAGTCCGTAATTTTTGTTCCTTCAATCCATTCCATGACAAGGACACGTTTCGTCGATAAATCAGAATAATAATCAGGAATGTAAACATCATCAAAATCTGCAAACCTCTTTTTGAAATGGTTACCGTTTTCAAGCTCCATGGTGAAATCCAATTCGTTGCTGATCACTCGGACGACTTCCCGATACAAAGCGGGCAAATCTGCTTTTTTTCCGTAAACAGTAAGCTTATCCAGCATCCAAAATACAATTTTCAATGCTTTGAAGTCCATCCGGAATGTATCGCGAACCCGGTATCGTTGGACTTTGACCGCTACGGGTGTACCGTCTTTTAAATGAGCTTTATAGACTTCTCCGATAGAAGCTGAAGCAACGGAATTTTCATTGATGTCTGAAAGGTATTCATCGAGGGATGCATTCCAATCTTCCTCTATGGTTTGTTTAGAATACCGGAAGGGAATCGGTTCAACTCTGTCGACAAGTCCCTCTAATTCTTTAATGAATGACTGGGGCAATAGATCTCCTCTTGAGCTTAAGAATTGCCCGAATTTGATCAGCAGACCACCTAACAAGACCGCCTTTTTCCGATACTCTTCCGCTTGCCCTGCCAGCATCTCCTCCCATTTCCGTTTTGTATCCTGATCCCAGATCCGGTGTCTTTTTTCAAACCAGAAAATTTGTATAAGAAATTTCAACGCCATCCAGACGATGATGGAAATTCTGTATATAGATATGTATTTCAATCGTTTTCCCATTTTCCTCCCCCTCCATACTTCTGTACTTCATTCTTCCCTTCTCTTATTCTCGTCAATCATGAAAATTTTTAAGCGCTTAAGGAAAATAGACCTAATACTTTTTACTTAACTTATTTGTTTCGGGTTCCGAAACTCCATACAAAATGACTATTCTAATTTTTTAGAATATTCTACATAATAATACTTAGATGTTTTTACAATTTTTTCATTAGGGGGATCATATTTTGAAGAATAAGAAACTAACAGCTTTACTTTCAGCGGGGGCTTTGACCCTGTCATTGCTATCTTCAGCTGCGGTGACGGAAGTAAGCGCAAGCAAAGTACAGGAAAATTGGAATGTCGAACGCTATAGCGAAAAGATAGATATTGATGGTCAATTGCAGCGCTTGGATGAAAGCGAAAGCTTCCAGCGACAAGCGAAGCAAACGATTAAAGAAAATGCATCTAAAGTTAACTTTAATGGGGAAGAAGGAAGCGGATCAGAATCAAACCAAGAATCCGCGAGTGCCTCTGCCCCTGGTGAAACCAAAAAATTCCTTGACCGGAACTTAGGATTTAAAGAATTCACACTTAAAAGTGTAGGAGAACATGCTGAAGTGTGGGTAGCCAATGACCTATCCTTCCCTGAAGGAGACGATCGTCCAGCTCATGTGGTCACCCAAGAGCAAGCAGACAAAATGGCAAAAGAATTTGATGAAAACATGTATCCTGTAGCCACTGATTTCTTTGGTTCCCCTGATTCATTGGACGGAACGAACGCTCAACTTGAAGATTTAGGTATTGTTCCTGAAGGATATTATAAAGGTGACGGAGACAAAGTGATCATCCTTGTTGATAACGTTGAAGATGAGAACTATAACGACCCAACCTACCCATTCTTTGTTGCTGGATTCTTCTGGCAGACACTAGAGAATTATATGGACCGTAACATCATCACGATTGATTCAAGAGACTGGGACACGCGCCTTGAGAGCACGTTCTTTGGAACAACCATCCATGAGTTGCAACACTTGATCCACGCGGATAACGACGGAGATGAGACTTCTTGGTTGAACGAAGGGATGTCCACTTTCTCTGAATACTTAGGTGGCTATGGTCTGGATTCAGGATCTATCAACTTCCTGCTTGACCACCCGGAAAACTCGTTAACAAACTGGGATGACCATCGTACGGCTGAAACAGGTCCTGAAACTATTGCCGATTATGGCCTGGTTCAACTATTCACCCTATACAACTACGAAAGATTTGGACAAGAGTTCATCCGTCACATAGCAAAAGATGACCTGAATAGTATTGAAAGTTTCGAAAAAGCCTATAAAGACTTTGGCTTGAACGTTACATTCAATGAAGTTTACCAAGACTTCTCCACAGCTTTAGTCGTTGATGATCCGTCATTCAAAGGCGGAAAATATGGTTTTGAAAACATCGATCTACGCAACCTTCCTGTTGGGGATGGGGAAACACGCGGGAAAACCGTCAATTTTGAAAAAGCGAAAGACTATGAAAAAGAGGGTGTCCCTGCCTGGGGTACAGACTTTAAAGAGTTCAACTTTGAACCAGGTGAAAACGTAGAATCCTTCAAATTTAATGGCGTAGATTTTGAAGATAACACTTGGGAATCTACTACAGACCCATTAGGTAGTGATGACGAAGTTCTTTGGGCCGGCGAGGGAGACGAGTTGGACAACAATTTGATCTTTAAAGCGGATTTAACAGATGTTGACGATGCAACATTGAACTTCGACCACTTTGTAGACATCGAAGAGAGCTGGGACTATGGTGTCGTTCAAGTCTCCACAGACGACGGACAAACATGGACGTCCCTGGAAAATGAAAACACGCGTTCCGATGTCGTGGAAGAAGGTTATCCGAAGATTAAAGAAAATGTTCCTGGGTTCACCGGACACTTTGAGGATTACCAGTCTGAAAGCTTCGACCTTTCTGAGTATGCAGGACAGGAAGTCCACATCTCTTTCCGTTACTTGACGGACTGGGGTTACAATGACACAGGATGGTTCATCGATAACATCGAAGTGCCGGAAATCGGTATAAGCTATAATGGCACTACAAAAGAGCCATTCATGTCGAAAGCGGAACTTCTCGGAAATTATGTAGACTATGGCGTTACGTTCATTAAAGAGAAAAACAACGGGAAATACCAGGTCGTTGAAGTCGATCCATTCAATGTTACGGAAGAAGATGCATTGGAGCTTCAACAAGTGTTCCGCCCTGGTAAGACGTACATGACAACTTACTATGCGGCTCCGCAGGATAGCTTGAACCCTGTTGAATTCGAATATGAAGTGGATTACAAAGAACAAGGGCCAAAAAAGAATAAGTAGACTTCTAATTCTCCCCCCAATCGGATGATCGGGGGTTCTTTTTAATGGTTGGATTTAAAGTTTGAATGATTCTCTTCTACCTTTGAGTGATTTCCCACTGGATTGGATGGATAACTCAAGCACTTTGAGGGATTATCTATTCCATTTGATCGATTCTCTTCACGCGTTTTCCTAACAGTTGCGCCTTCTACACCAACTGTGTGAAAATTTACTATATAAAGGAGTGTTGCTGATGCATATTCGTGAATTGGAAGTCAAAGAGTTACATACTGTTGCTGAATGGCTGTTTAAAGTGAACGAACAAGATCACCATTACGTGGCCTGGATGGCTTCCGAACAAAACGAAATATTTGAACAGATCTGGACGTTGACGCAGTTCAAAGAACCTCTTGCCTATGTGGCGTGGGAAGGAGAGAAGATCATCGGTTTCCTTGGGATCCTCCCTTTTTTCGAACAAAAACTATGCCGCCTACTAGGGCCGTTCGCTACCAAGGACCAGGAGGATGTCATCGAGCGTTTATGGGACAAAGCTTCTTTAACGGCGCAGCTACACTTTGATATCGTGAAGGTTGCCTGTTTTGCTGCAAATCAAGCACTCGTTTCCTTTACAGAGAGACATCAGTTTCAGATGTACAATGTAGAACGGACGTTAGCTGTCCATAAATTTTCATATGAAGCCAGTGAGACCAAAAACACGTCAATCGTCGGACTTAATCAGGAAGACTATGAAGCTTTGGATGCCATCCACCCTTCGGCCGCTTACTACACGACAAGGGAAATGGTGCACCTATCCAGGGATGAGGGCAATTATCTATGGGGATACCAGCAGAACGGAGAGTTAATTGGTTACATTTACTTCGAAACCATCATTGCCGGCCATGAAGGGGAAATTTGCTTTGTGAATGTAGCCGCTGACCACCGAAGCAGTGGTGTCGGTTCGGAACTCATCCATCATGCGTTGCAGTACGCATTCTTTGCCCTTAAATTGGATGTTGTCACCCTCTCAGTCCGAACAGAGAATCAACAGGCAGAAGCCCTATATAAACAATTCGGGTTTAAAGAAGTTCATACCATTTATGCCTATCAAAAAGAAATGAAACCAGAACCGCCGCTTTCCACAACCATCCATTAAAAAGGAGAGATCCCATGGAGCTTTTTATTCGTGAGACATTAGAAAAAGTCAACGACACCTCAACCGTACGCTCCATCAAACCTGTGAGCGGAGGAGATATCAATCAGTCGTTTTATGTAGAAACAGATCGTCGTCCTTATTTTATTAAAATCAATGAAAAAGTCGCGAGCCACTTTTTTCAGGCAGAAGCAGAGGGCTTACGACTAATTAAGGAAACGGGAGCCATACGAGTGCCTGACGTCTATCATTACGACTGTCCTGATGGTGATGAAAAGGCCGCCCTTGTTATGGAATGGATCGAAAATGGTTCTTCAGATGCTTCCCGTTCCCTCGGAAAGAGCTTAGCTCACATGCATCAGCATACATCTGAGGAGTACGGGTATGGAAAGCCAACATTTGTTGGGGAGCTGAATCAACCGAATGAGTGGTGCCCAGCTTGGACAGAGTATTACCGCCGTTATCGTTTAGTAGGACAACTTGAAACTGGAACGGCAATAGGTACGATTTCAGGTCTCCGGGAAGAACGATTGAAAAAATTGATAGACCGTATTGAAGAATTCATCCCTGAAAACCCTAAAGCTTCTCTCCTGCATGGCGATTTATGGGGTGGGAATTGGATGACCACTCGTGACGGTGAACCTGTTTTAATCGATCCGTCCATCCTGTACGGAGACCATGCATTTGAACTCGCCTTCACCGAGCTGTTTGGAGGATTCCCGGCAAACTTTTTAGATCAGTACAACACTTATTTCGAGCTCCCGGAAGACTACCAGGATACCAAACCGATCTATCAGCTTTTCTATTTGCTCGTCCACCTTAATATCTTTGGTGAAATGTATGGACCACAGGTGGATCGGATTTTGAAAAACTATGTCGGTTGATTCAGGAATAGGCCCTCCCCTTTCCTGAATCCGATATTTCCACAAGCTCCATCGGATAGGGTTCAAAATAGGTCTGCTGCTTAAGATATTCACTTTGAAAACGGGCGACCCAACAATTCAATACACTCAACACAGCACTCAAGGGAACTTTCTCTTCTTTGTATTGTTCCAAGAGACTCTGGAAGCTTTCTTTCTCCTCTTTAGACAATTCCCTTTTGAAGTATCCTGCAATATGCTGGCATACGTTCACATGGGCACTTGGTTTTGCAGGTTTGCTCATAAGTTCATGGAGCAACGGTTCATAGACCTCAATGACCTGTTCGAAATCAAGGTGATCATGATTCGCGACTGTTTGCCCCATTTTCTTGAGCGTACCAGGGTGATAAGCCATGAATAGATACTTGTTGCGGGCATGAAACTGCTGCAACCCTTTCATTCTCTCTTCCTTCTTCACCTCGCGGAAGTCAGCTAAAGTAAACAACTTCGTTAAGAAATGATGTCTCAATGTGAAGTTTTTCAATCTCCCTTCTTCTTCGATGGCCAATCCCCCGTGGTGATGAAGGATTTCTTTTGCGAAAAAACCTGACGTCTTCCCGACCACTTGAGAGTTTCCTTCACTGTGATAAACTTTTACGTCATGCATGCCGCACGTTGGTGATCGGTTTTTCAATAAAAAACCATCCACGTCGGTCAAATGAGCAAGGAAACCTTCGGAGAACTCTTTCATCGTAGTCGTTAGATTTTCTCCCGTTTTTGGCTGGACCAGCTGTTCTTCTTTGCCATCAATAATACGAATGACTTCACGTGGAACACCAAGCCCGATTTCAACTTCTGGACAAACGGGTATGAACTCCACATGGGGCTGCATACGCTGAACGGCCTTGTCTGGAATCACCGCTCCATTATAGCGGACTTCTGCAAATTCAAGACACCGGCTGACAACGACTTTCGGTGTAGGGAAATGCCGCATTTCTTCCTCCCCTTTCTGACAAATATAAGTACTAGCAAACGTTCCTCATTTTCTACTTCCATAAACAAACCCCGCACATTATCTACAAATTTCCTATTGGTTTTTGACGGAAAACGTAATAGAATAAATAGTGTTGCATAATTATTCTCAACTATTTATAAATAAAACAGATAACGTCAGGAGAGATTTTGGATGAAAGCGAAAGACTTTAGTGCATCTTCCCATTTAAAGTTCATTATTCCATCCTTGATCGGAATTTTCCTATTCATGTTTCCGATCTTCGGAGATGACGGTGCCGTTACCATTCCAATCGCCATTCTTGCGGGTTGGGTGGAGACATGGCTTGCCGATTATTTATCTTTGATCATGATGATCATTATTTCTATTACCGCCATTGGTACAGTCATAACAAAGGCGGCTGGAAAAGAAGCCCTGAGTGGCTCACCATTTTTCCAGTCTTTATTTAATGTCCCACCAGTATGGGTGGTTACTCGCCTTTTAGGTATGATTTTCGCCATCATGGTTTACTTTCAAATCGGCCCTGAAGCGATTACCAGCGCAAACACAGGCGGTCTGCTTCTCGACTCCCTACTGCATGTTCTATTTGCTGTTTTTCTATTTGCAGGTTTGTTTTTACCCCTGCTTCTGAACTATGGACTGCTTGAACTGTTCGGGGTCATCTTAACTAAAATCATGCGCCCGCTTTTCCGCCTTCCGGGACGTTCTTCCATTGATTCTTTAGCCTCCTGGTTAGGAGATGGAACCATCGGTGTCCTTCTTACGAGTAAACAATACGAAGAGGGTTATTATACGAAGCGTGAAGCAGCTGTTATCGGGACAACCTTTTCCGTTGTATCCATTACCTTCAGCCTTGTAGTCATTCAAGAGGTCGGTCTTGGCGATATGTTCGGTCAGTTTTACTTAACCGTAGCGATTGCAGGCTTCATTGCCGCTTTGATCATGCCGAGAATCCCCCCTCTTTCTAGAAAAGCAGATACGTATGTAACGGAAGAACCAAGCGATAACAAAGAAGAAGTGCCAGAACATCACAACTTGATTACCTACGGCTATACAAAAGCCGTAGAACAAGGCAGCAAAGCGAGTGGAGTGGCTAACTTCCTGAAGCAAGGATTCCAGAACATCCTGGATATGTGGATGGGTGTAGCTCCAATCGTTATGGCGCTGGGTACCATTGCACTCGTCATTGCCGAATTCACTCCATTTTTCACATGGATCGGCATGCCGTTCATTCCACTTCTTGAACTGATGCAGGTGCCTTATGCACAGGAAGCATCTGAAACCATCCTTGTTGGTTTCGCGGACATGTTCCTTCCTGCGATTATCGGATCCTCTATCGAAAGTGAAATGACCCGTTTTATCATTGCATCTCTATCTGTGACGCAATTGATTTATATGTCTGAAGTCGGCGGTCTATTGCTAGGGTCTAAAGTCCCGGTCAATATCAAAGACCTTTTCATCATCTTCCTTCTAAGGACAATCATCACGTTGCCGATCATTACGCTAATCGCTCATCTATTATTCTAAAGTAAAAGCACTTCCTCCAACGAGGAAGTGCTTTTTATATCCAATAAAATCCCGATTCCTTATTGAAGTAAATGGCAGGATTGTGTAAGACTCGATTTCGAGACTTTTGTGGGAGTTTAGGGGCTCCGGGAAAAGGTTCGCTTTCCGTGGGCGAGTGATGACCCTCCTCGAGCTAACGCTCTGCGGGGTCTCATCTACCACGCACTTCCTCTTAGATATCCGGTTCCGGCGCCTAGCGGCTAGTGAGACTTCCCTCGCTTCTGTACGATAAGTCAACATCGAATCACTCCGTTCTTCGTGTTTCCTTTATCTCCGCCAGCTCAGTCCAGTCCATACGCCGCTGATCGAGGCGCCTCCACACTTAAGGTAGGAGTCTCACCGTTTCCCTCCGCCCCTTTGCCATATGAGGTTATCGAAATCCCTCTAACAGTAACCTGCCGAGCTCTGTAAAAAAGACCCTTTTCACTAAAGCCGTTATAGAGTCGTTTTAACCATAGATCCAGCAAGAATAAGGCGTGGGAACAGGGTCTGGGAAACGTCCGCATGAAAAACGAATGAAGACACGAGCGTGTGTGTTTTTCTACTGTCTAATTCCAAACACCGCAAATCGTCGTTTCCCTGACCCCGTATCCATGGCCAGGAATGGTCATTCATTATTTCAACTAGGCAAGGCTTTCTTTAAGGATGCGCGGTATGTGCTCACCGCGCTCCCACGGAAAGCGAGTCATTCCCCGCAGCCCCATATCCACTCAACAGAAGTCTCGAAACTGAGTCTTAAAGAATAGGGAGCTTATATGGAAAAACCGCTAAGCTTTGGAGGCTTAGCGGTTTTTGAGGAGTTCGAGCATTTTTTGGGCGGTTGACAGGCTGGACTGTGGGTTTTGTCCGGTGACGAAGGGATCGTCACTGACGACGTGATCAGAGTAGGCCTCACCAGGATCAAACTCTGCCCCCGCATCCTTCAACCGATCTTCGAGCATAAAAGGAACGATGGAATCGAGTCCGGTATCTTTTTCTTCTTCATTCGTAAAGCCGGTGATTTTCTTACCTTCTACAAGCGGGCGGCCATTATGGTCTTCTACTCCTACAAAACCAGCAGGCCCATGACATACGGCGCCAATAACCTTTTGTTCTGTTAAAAAGTGTCGGAGTAATTCTTCCAGGTCATCATTTTCCGGGAAGTCGACCATAGTCCCGTGTCCTCCGCAAAGAAAAATCCCTGCAAATTCTGTTGGGTCTACTTCGGCTAGGGGGACCGTTTTATTGATTGGTTCCATGAGCCCGTCCCAAACCTTTGGCAGTCTATTGCTATAGCTGTTCGGGTCGATGGGAGGACGACCTCCTTTGGGACTTGCTGCTATGACTTCATAACCTGCTTCCTGGAATTCTGTTGCCGGCTCGACAAATTCCTGAAGCCACAAACCTGTTTCATGTTTTCCGTCCAATTGGTCCGCATTCGTCACAATCATTAATATCTTTTGATCCATGATCAGCAACCTCCTTGTACATATCCCTCCTATTATTTACAAATGAAGTCATTTCAATCACAATACTTTCTTCAACCAAACCTGCTGCAATACGGTTTCGAACCCTTCTTGCTTCAATGCTTCATAGGCTGGGCTTATTTCAGGTATATTGAAAGCAGTGATGATGGCATTCGGACAAATTGAACGAAGGGTTTTCAAACATTCCTTCCCCTTGTTTTCAGACTGTAGCTGAAATAATGTGATCTGTCCCTTATCATTCCGAGTGAAGATCAAGCCCCCGAGGGTTGCTTCACCATCCGTGACTTTGAAAAATTCCCCCTTTTCGATGGAGAAAGGTTGATTCTGCCACGGGTATCCACCTTTGGACATTTGCTCCTTCCATTCACGTTCATCCATGGATTCTAAACGGTTCAGGCGTTCTCCTCTGTTGCCTCCAGGTGTGGATCTCATAATATGTAAATGATCCACGACCTGATATCCATACGCTTCATATAAAGCAATAGCGGATTGGTTTTCTGATAGTGCTTCTAAAGTAGCTAAAGAGGCGTTTTCTTTTTCATACATAGTTAAAGAGGAGTGAACCAGCAAACGTCCCACTCCTCTTTTACGATACGAAGGGTGTACAGCTGTCCCTCCGTTGTATGCAGTTTTTATTCCGTCGATTTCTTGGATGCCATTCAAAACGATCCCTACAGGCTTTTCCCTATCGTACACGATAAATGAATAAGCCGGAGACAATCGTTTAGAGCTCATCATTTTTAAAAATCCATCCAACTCCATTTGAATTTGGACCGAGTAATCTTGAAACCCCTCATTCCATGATGTAAGGGCATCTTCAAACGAACAATCCTTCATAGACATGATTTCCATAAGGCTTCCCCTCCTATTATTTCTACTTAAACATTCTCTATATAGGAGGGAATCCCTTCTTAAGACTGAAAGGAAGATTCTTTATGATTGACCCGGTGCCACCATTTTTTCAAGAGCTGTATGCGCCCCTCTATAAATGGCTGCGTCAACGTGCGGATGATTCCGCTCGATAACACATACACAATCGCCGCAGCTACGATAGCAAGACCTAAGACATCAAACACGTGGTCGACTTTGAACCAATCGGCCTGGCGGAAAAACTGGATGAAGAACCCATGCAGCAAGTAAACATATAATGTCCTTCCACCAAGGTATGTCAACCGGTATTGGGTATTCGGAACCCATGCAAAGACACTAATAGTCATAACGGCTGCAAGCACATAAACACCTAAGCGGAACACGCCTCCCATTTCAGGGCTTCCAAGCACCTCATACGATTTAGATCCGAGCAGCCAGCCTGAGCTGAATTCTGGAAATAGAGCGATGACGGAGGCAACGATCGCCATCACGACAAGGCTTGCTTCTTTCACCCGACGTGTTCTCCATTTGTGTACATGTTCTTTCGTCAACCAATACCCCACAAGGAAAAACGGGAAGAAAACGAACGTCCGGGACAAACTGAAATGATGCCCGATGTCACTGAAATACCCGACGAGCACCCCGATTTGCACGGCTATGGCCACTCCAAGGAATGGAGGAATCTTTTTGAACCAATAAAGCAGGATATGCCAGCAGAACAAACTGAACAGGAACCATAGAGACCAGTGTGGATAGAAGATCCCGCTTAAGGTCGCTCCTTTTCCGATGAAGAAATAGTATCCCGTATAAACGAGTTGAAAAATGAGATAAGGCAAGATCAATTTTTTAGCTAGTTGTAAGATGTAGTCTTTTTCCCCTGATCCTTTCGCAAAGAACCCAGCAAGAAAGATGAATGCAGGCATGTGGAACGTATAAATCCAAGTATATAATGTGTACATCGGCCTTGATCCGTCTGTAAACGGCTGAATGATGTGACCAAAGACGACGAGAAAAATCAGTACGAGCTTGGCATTATCAAAAAAGGCATCACGTTTCATGTTGTCTCACCCTTCATTATCAATTAATCCTCTACCTCATGTTTACCACATTCCTGTGCTTTTTAAGGCACTTTTATTCATTTTTAAACCATATGTAAACCAATTGTTATCTTTTGTTATGAATTGTTATGGCTGAAAAAGAGACACCCTCTACGGATGCCTCGCTGCAATCATTCAAAGTCGATGGCCCATGAACCTTTACGGAAGATCGCTTCAAATTCACCTTCTTTTGTTTCACCGTCAATGTCCAACTCCTTGGATCCCATCATAAAATCTTCATGAATCAAGCTGTCATTGACCCCATGGGACTCCATCTGTTCTTTATTAAAGGAAGATCCCCCACGGATATTGGTCGGGTAAGCTTTTCCTAAAGCCAGATGACAGGAAGCATTTTCATCATAAAGCGTGTTGTAAAAAATGTGCCCTGACTTAGAAATTGGAGATTCATTCGGAACAAGAGCAACCTCTCCAAGACGTTTGGCTCCATCATCACTTTCAAGCATATGTTTTAAAGTCTCTTCTCCAGATTCAGCTTGATAGTCAACGACTTTTCCATTTTCAAACGTCAGTGTGAAGTTTTCAATCAGGTTCCCTCCATAATTGAGAGGTTTCGTACTTGTGACTTTTCCTTGGACCCCTGTTTTGTGAGGCATTGTGAACACTTCTTCGGTCGGAATGTTTGGATTGAATTCCGTCCCTTTCTCTGAAGTCGTCGAACCACCATGCCAAATGTGGTTCTGGACGAGTTCGATCGACAACTCTGTGCCTGGTGCCTTATAGTGAAGCTTTTTGTATTGTTTCTGATTCAAGTATTCTCGAGCCTGGCGGAGCTTTTCGTTATGCTCTTCCCAGGCTTTGATCGGATCTTCCTGATCGATGCGAGTGATATGGAAAATTTGTTCCCATAATTTATCCTGCGCTTCTTCAGGCGAATGATCTGGGAATACTTTTTGAGCCCATGCTTCCTGCGGGTAGGCAATGATCGACCATGTGGTTTTATCGTTCATAATATAGTCTCTATACTTCGTGAGAGCTTCTCCACTTGCTTTATTCGCCTTCGCAATCCGCTCCGAAACGATGCCCTTGAATAAATCAGGATTCGGTCCATAAATGGATAAAAGCGCATACCCATCCTTGACCATCTCTTCCAGGCCTTCTGCTTTCCACTTAGGGAAATTCTCAAGCACTTCCATAGGAGCGTTCTTCATTTTCATGAAACTGAGAACTTCATCATTCCATTCCAAGTGAACATTCTTCGCTCCTCTGCCATAAGCTTTCGCTGAGATGGTGCGGACGAGCTCAGCCGCTTCAATGGGAGCATTGATGATTAAGCCTTGTCCTCTTTGGAGATTCACACCTTTTTTCAAAGCAAGATCTGCATACTTTTCTAATTGTTTCTGATGTTTACTCAATGTCTAACCCTCCAACTTCTTCATTATCTGTCTATTATTTCATATCCTGGTCTTGTTTCCTAGAACGAACGTCTTCATGCTTTATCTTTGAATATTTCAATTGCTCGTTCTCTCATCGTTTTATGGTCGACGATCGGTTCTGGATAGTCTTCTCCGATGATACATCCCGCTTCCTGCTGCTCTTCTTCTGTCATTTCAGATGGTTCATGGATGTGTTTCTTTTTCACGTTTTCAAGTTCAGGCAGCCATTCTTTTATAAAACGACCATGGGGATCGAAACGCTCGGACTGCCTCGTCGGGTTGAAAACCCGGAAGTACGGGACAGGATCGGTGCCCGTAGAGGCAGCCCATTGCCATCCCCCAATATTTGAAGCAGGATCATAATCCACGAGCCGTTCTGAAAAGTATCGTTCCCCTTCCCGCCAATCCATAAGCAGGTCTTTCGTTAAAAATGAAGCGACCGCCATGCGCAGGCGATTATGCATCCATCCCGTTTCGTTCAATTGACGCATGGCTGCATCGATAAGCGGAAATCCTGTCTGACCCTCTTTCCATTTTTCAAGCAATTCATCATCATTGTGCCACGGAATCCCTCTGTATTTTTCCACCATTTCTGTAGAATTAGCATTAGGAAAGTAATGGTAAATCATGTTGTAAAAATCCCGCCAGGCAAGCTCCGAGATGTACGTATCCACCCCGGACGTGTTTTTCCTAAAATCGACTTCCTCTTCAATTTTGTGATAGATGGTTCTGATGGATATTGCCCCTGTACGTAGAAAACGAGACATCAGACTCGTCCCATCGATGGCAGGAAAATCTCTTCGCTCATCATAGTCGTAAATGTCCTCATCCAGAAAATGTTCCAATCGTTTTAACGCATCTTTTTCTCCGACGCGTTCATACGCGTCACCTGTTTTTTTGATCAAATCATCATATGCTTGCTGGCCATTAGAAAATGCCTCCCGCTCATCAATGGCTACAAGTGATAATTTATCGAGATCCATCCTTTGAATGGGCGGCTTCTGAAGCTGCTTCCATTTTTTAAGATAAGGGGAAAAAACTTTGTAGAACCCTCCATCGTTTTTCTTCACTTCATCGGCCCCGTGAAGATGATGATCGATGTAAGTATAGACTTCCACTTCATGATCACTTAAGTATTCGGTCATCGATTCATCGCGCTCTTTTCCAAATCCGACTTCATCTCTATTGAAATAAACCACCTCCACATTCAAATCGTCGATAAGATGTCGGAACGCTTCTTCCGTCTCTCCATGAATGAAATGAATAGGAGCCTTCAATTCCTCTGCCCTGTCTACGTGACTCTTTAAAGTTTGGAAAAAATAATCATGTCTCGATGTAAATGATTCATTCAATGATGGATGGATATGAAAAAACAGCACGATTTGATCGTCGTCTTTTGTATGTTCCAACGCTTTGGCTAAAGCGGTGTGGTCATTCAACCTTAAATCTCTCCTAAACCATACAGCTCTCCTTGTCATCCTTCCCCCTCCTTCATTCCTTACCCTTCCTTTTTACTTGTGGATATAAACTACCGAAAACCACTTATCCACATGTGGACAATTCCCCGTGAAGTCTTATGCTCTTTTATCAGCGAAAGGCATCCTTAAATCGGATTCCCCTTCACTCAAAAAAGAGCTGACCAGCATCCTGGTCAGCTCCTCCTCATTTATTCGAAGTTTTTGAGTAGGGTTGCCATTTCGATGGCTGCAGTAGCTGCTTCCCAGCCCTTGTTCCCTGCCTTTGTACCCGCACGCTCAATCGCTTGCTCGATGGTGTCTGTCGTGATGACCCCGAAGATGACCGGAATGCCACTTTGTTGTGAGGCCTGCGATACACCTTTGGCCGCTTCATTACATACGTAATCGAAGTGTGGGGTAGAGCCGCGAATCACCGCTCCAAGTGTAACGACAGCATCGTATTTTCCTGAGTTCGCCATTTTGCTCGCCACCAGTGGGATTTCGAAAGCTCCTGGTACATAAGCAACTTCAACGTCATTCAATTCAATACCATGACGCTTGAAAGCATCAACTGCCCCTTCATATAACTTTCCTGTGATGAAATCGTTGAAACGACCTACAACGATCCCAACTTTTAACCCTGTGCCTACGAGATTACCTTCTAGCGTTTTTACCATGTTTTCTTCATCCCTTCTAGTAGTGAAATAAGTGTCCCATTTTCGATTGCTTTGTTTTTAAATATCTTTCATTTTCCTCTCTGGATTCCATTTGGATTGGAACGCGATCCACGACTTCCAATCCAAAACCTCCAAGGCCGGAGATTTTTTTCGGATTGTTTGTGAGAAGACGAAGCTTTGTAATTCCGAGATCTTTGAGGATTTGGGCTCCTACTCCGTAATCTCTTAAATCAGGACCGAAGCCTAGCTTTTCATTTGCTTCTACCGTATCTAAACCTTCTTCCTGAAGTTTGTATGCTTGAAGTTTGTTCATAAGTCCGATGCCACGACCTTCCTGTCTCATATACAAAAGGACGCCGCTTCCGTTCTCAGAGATCTGTCTCAGCGCATTGTGGAGCTGCGGACCACAGTCACAGCGGTAAGAACCGAACACATCTCCTGTTAAACATTCAGAGTGGACACGGACGAGCATCGGTTCATCCGGGTTGATTTCCCCTTTGACCAGCGCGATATGATCTTTGAAATCAATATCGTTGGAAAAACCGATCGCACGGAAATCACCGTATTCGGTGGGCATTTTCACTTCCACTTCGCGTTTGACATGGTTCTCTTTTTTATGACGGTATTGGATAAGGTCTGCAATCGTGATCATTGGAAGATCAAACTCATCCGCCATTTTTCTAAGGTCAGGCACACGCGCCATCGTTCCATCGTCTTTGATGATTTCACAAATGACACCAGCCGGACGTGCTCCAGCAAGTTGAGCAAGATCTACAGACGCTTCTGTATGCCCTGCTCGACGCAGGACGCCGCCTTCTTTCGCAATTAAAGGAAAGATATGTCCAGGTTTCTGAAAGTCTGCAGCCGTCGTTTCAGGATTCAACATTTCCTTAATCGTCAATGCCCTTTCGTCTGCAGAGATCCCCGTCGTTGTATCTTTGTGATCGATACTTACGGTAAAGGCCGTCTGATTGGGATCCGAATTGTTATCGACCATAGGTACAAGTTCTAAATCCTGTGCAAGGTCATTCGTAATGGGGGCGCAGACAAGTCCACGTCCATGCTTGATCATGAAATTGATCATTTCAGCGGAAGCATACTCAGCAATCCCTATTAAATCTCCTTCATTTTCACGATCTTCGTCATCACATACAATGACGAGTTTTCCCTGTTTTAAATCTTCAATCGCTTTTTCAACTGAATCAAACATCATTTCACCCTCTTATGCAAAGCCGTTGTCGGAAAGAAACTGTTTGGACAATCTCGACTTCGGCTCTTCTTTATTTTGTCCGCTCAAAAAATGAGCTACGTATTTCCCGATCATGTCGCACTCAATATTGACACTGTCTCCAGGTCCTTTTGCGCCGAGCACCGTGTGCTCCATCGTATGAGGAATAAGTGAAATTGTCACTCTGGAGTCATCGACACCAAACACAGTCAGGGAAGTGCCGTCCACAGCGATAGAACCTTTATAAACGAAATATTGGATAAGTTCTTCAGGTAGTTCAATTTCATAATAAACGGCATTAGATTCAGGCTTTTTTGAAACGATTTTACCGGTACCATCAATATGTCCGGATACTAAATGTCCACCAAAACGCCCGCCTGCAGCCATCGCCCGTTCTAAGTTCACCGGGTCCCCTTGCTGTAGTTCATGAATGTTCGTAGCTCTGTAAGTTTCAGGCATGACGTCAAAAGAGACCGTCTCTCCCGTAAAGTTTGTTACAGTTAGACACACGCCATTAACGGATATGCTGTCGCCTAATTTGACGTCTGTTAAAATTTCTTTAGCTGAAAGGTTCACTTCGAGTGCTTCTGTTTTATTTTTTAATGACTTTAATGTTCCTATTTCTTCAACAATCCCAGTAAACATTAAGATTCTCCTTTTTTAACGGAAACAATTTTAATGTCATCCCCTATATTTTCAGTCGAGACGATTTCAAAGGAGCTTACATTCTTTAGCTGTTGTATTCCTTTTCCGCCCACAGGCGTCAAGGCTTCTTTTCCCCCAATTAACTTAGGTGCCATATACGTTACGGTTTCATCGACTTTTCCTGCGCGTACGAACGCATCAGCAATCGTCGCTCCTCCTTCGACAAGCAAAGAAGTGATTTTTTGTTCTCCTAAGTAACGGAGGACTTCTTCTATGGAAACCTGTTCACCATGAAGCGGGATGATGGTGACATGTTGATAGTTTTCAAAGGTATCCACAGCTTCTTTCTTCACATGAACCCCTACGAAGATCCATGTTGGTGCCGAGTCGTCCTGGATCAATTGAGAGGAAGGCGGCATTCTGAGATGGGTATCAAGCACGACCCTTATCGGGTGGCGGCCTTCCCCCTCTATTCGTGTCGTCAATTTAGGGTTATCCATCAGCACCGTGTTGATTCCGACTAAGATCGCATCTGAGCGGTGTCTATAGTGGTGACCATCCAGGCGTGCTTCTTCACCTGTAATCCACTGACTCTCACCTGTAGACGTTGCAATCTTCCCATCAAGGCTCATAGCCGTCTTCAAACGGACATAGGGCTCTTTCTTTTGAATGAAGTGAAAAAAAGGAGTATTGAGCTCATCTGCTTCTTTTTTCAACACCTCTGTCTTCACCTCAAGACCATGCTCTCTCATCATTCGAATTCCTCTGCCGGATACTTTAGGATTAGGGTCATTCGATGCAATTACCACTCTTTTTATTCCAGCTTCGATGACAGCTTCTGCACATGGGGGGGTCTGCCCATGGTGACTGCACGGTTCGAGCGTGACATAAATCTCTGCACCTTTAGCCTTCTCTCCTGCCATACGAAGGGCATGGACTTCGGCATGAGGTTCGCCTGCCTTGATGTGAACGCCTACTCCCACGATCTGATTATGCTTAACAACAATGGCAGCGACGGAAGGATTCGGACTTGTCTGCCCAACCGTTTCCCGCGCCATGTCTATCGCAATTCTCATGTATCTTTGATCTCGATCCAAGACCTTCACCACCGTTTCCGTATGCTTAAGAAAAAATAAAAAAACCCTGAAGAAGACAGACTTCTCCAGGGTCGTTGAACGTAAATCGCATACACTTAAAAAAGGGTACACGTAATGCTCTAATTTTTGTACCTTTACGTTTCTACAACCTTCTCCCATCCAGACTTTAACTGTCGGCTTTGGAGTTTCACCAAATCAGGGAGAACCGTGCCTAACACTGATTCTCCGTCGCGGGCTAGGAGCAACATGCTCATTACCGCCGGCTGGGACTTTCACCCGACCCCGAAGGTTTTCAATATACGATTATCTCTTACATCCTAAATATATAGGAAATGACGGGAAAGTGCAATTCTAAGAACTCGTATCCTTTTCATTTTTCAACCCGATCCCTATTGTAAAAAATGATAAAATCGGATAAGATAGATTACATTAGGAAAACGTTTGCACAAAACTGTGCACAAACTCATATACAGCAATATTTTTGAGATAGCTTGTAATGTAATCAAGTTTTTATTTTTATACAAGTGCGCAATCGGTTGCATCTGCCTTTGATAGGCATCTACAAACGTAACGAAATGAGGCGAATACTATGGAACGTGTATGGTGGAAGGAAGCGGTTGGATATCAAGTCTATCCTCGTAGTTTTCAAGATTCGAACGGTGACGGAATCGGTGATTTGCAAGGAATGATCGACAGGCTTGATTATCTAAAAGAAATGGGCATTGATTTTATTTGGATCTGCCCGATGTACAAGTCTCCTAAAGACGATAATGGCTATGATATCTCCGATTACCAGGACATATTAGAGGAATTCGGGACAATGGAAGATTTCGATCGTTTGCTTCAGGAAGTACACAAACGTGACATGAAGCTGATCATAGACCTTGTTCTCAACCACACGAGTGATGAACACCCATGGTTTATTGAATCAAGGAGCTCTAAAGACGATCCGAAGCGTGACTGGTACATTTGGCGTGACGGGAAAAACGGTGCAGAGCCAAACAACTGGGAAAGTATCTTTGATGGTTCTGCCTGGCAGTACGATGAAAAAACAGAGCAATATTATTTGCACGTGTTCTCCACAAAGCAGCCGGATTTGAACTGGGAAAATCCTGATGTTCGTGAAGCGTTATATGATACCGTCAACTGGTGGCTGGAAAAAGGCATTGATGGCTTTCGTATCGATGCCATCAGTCATATTAAAAAACGTCCCGACTTTCCGGATATGCCAAATCCGAAGAAAGAAAAGTACGTCTCTTCTTTCGATATGCACATGAACCAGGAAGGCATCCATGAATTTTTACAAGAGTTCAAAGACGAAACGTACAGCAATTATGACGTCATGACGGTCGGCGAGGCAAATGGTGTCAGTGCCGATGAGGCTGATCTTTGGGTCGGAGATAACGGGAAAATGGATATGATTTTCCAATTCGAACACTTGGATCTTTGGGATCAAGATGCAGAACAGCAGCTGGATATCCCAGGATTGAAAAAAGTCCTCACACGCTGGCAGAAAGCTTTGGAAGGTGACGGATGGAACGCTTTGTTCGTAGAAAACCACGATAAAGCCCGTGTTGTATCTACGTGGGGCGACGACGATGTCTTCTGGCGCGAGAGTGCAACATCCATTGCAACGATGTATTTCTTCATGCAAGGAACACCCTATATCTATCAAGGACAGGAAATCGGCATGACAAATATGGCCTTCCCTTCTATTGAAGATTATGATGATGTCGCAGCGAAGAATTTGTACAACGCGAAGAAAGAACAAGGCATGTCCCATGATGAGATCATGCAGATTCTTTGGAATACCTCCCGGGATAACAGTCGTACGCCTATGCAATGGAGCCATGAAGAAAACGCTGGATTCACGAGCGGCACGCCATGGATGAAAATCAATCCGAACTACAAGGCAATCAACGTCGCAGACCAACAGGATGATCCCCATTCGATTCTGAATCATTATAAAGAGATGATTCGTCTGAAGAAGCAGCATGATCTGTTCACATATGGTACGTATGAGTTGATTCTTCCAGAGGACAAACAGATTTATGCTTATACGAGAACGCTTGGTGACAAAACCGCTTTAGTGATTACAAACTTGACGAAAAATACAGCAGCATTCACATCCTCTTATACACTGAACTCGGAGGATTTAATCCTGTCAAACCTAATTGTTGATAAACATGTGGATGTAAAGAGTTTTACGCTTAAGCCTTTTGAAGCACGTGTTTATTTATTAAACCAATAACTCTCATGTCTTCATCCGCTTGATGAGAACTAAAAAGGACGGCTACCTTGTGAGTGCCGTCCTTTTTTGTCATGTAGTAATGCTTGTATCTGCTTCCATTTCAAGTTCAACGTTACCTTGAATGGCTTTTGAAATCATGCAGCTTTTTTCCGCTTTTTCAATGAGACGGTTCAGTTTGGATAAATCTTTTTCATCCGCTTCCGCGTGCAGAACCACCCTAGGTCTGTGGATGATCTTTTGATAGGTAAAGACTCCATCGGTAACATCCACTATTCCTTCTGACTGCATGTCCATTTCTTTCAGAGGTAGTTCTGCCCTTTCAATCATAGCAGCGAGACTGATGATATAGCAGGTGGCCGCCGCTCCAAGGAGCATTTCATCTGGGTTCGTACCCACATCTGGACCATCCATCTCTTTCGGGATCGATATTTTCGTTTTCAATTTTTCTGATTCAATGAAGCCGACCTCATTTCTTCCGCCTGGCCAGTCGGCTTTTAAGTGAAAATGATGCAAAGCCATGATGTCACTCTCCTTCTTTATTTTTCCATAGAAAGGAACTCATAATGTCCCCCATTCGTTGCCTGCATGAACGTGTGCTTCTTTTTGAAGCCTACACGCTCGTAAACAGCAATGGCACGCTTATTGAATGTAGCAACAGAAAGTGTAAAAGCACGCGCTTGATACCTCTCGGTCGCAAAGCAGAGACAAGATTGAACGAAACTTTCCCCTTGACCTTTACCTGCTTCATCCGGGTGCATCCCTAACCCAAGGTCAAAGGCGGGATGATTTTTCAAGTCCACCGTTAGGAAGCCGATCAACTCCCCATCTTTATGGGCACTATACGTATGTGGGCTCCGCTTCTCCGGATTTATGAATAGCTCCAAATCGTCTTCGTCAGCCGTCATGTCATAAAAATCATAGGGGTCAGGATATTTCCAGCCTGCCATTTCTTCTGCTTCCTGTTGGGTGGTGGGTGTCCATTGAATTTTCAAGATTCCTGCTCCCAATCTTTTTTGAAGCGGGACATTTTTACCTGCAGCTGCTCAATCATGTCCAAAACACGATTGAAATCTTCAATATCCACATCTTCTGCATCCATGCTGGACACGACTTGATTAAGCATTTGGATTCTATTTTTTATATAATGAAACTGTTGTGAAGGATGTTGAGCTGCCTTACCCATTTGTAAGCCCTCCTTTATTTTCCCTCTTCTTTTATCTTAACTTGCTCATAAGGAAAGTAAAAGATTTTGCCCATAAGAAAAGCTGTGACGAAGGCCACAGCTCTTTTATTAAGCTTCTTCCACTTCTTTTTTATCGGATAAGAACCATCCAAGTACTGCGATAAGGACAAGGACAGAATAGAAAATGATTTTCCATAAAGCTGAATGAGCGAAGTGTTCATCCAAAATTTGTATATTCGGATGTGCAAGTGTGGATACAACTAATTTCACACCGACCCAGCCGACAATGACAAAAGCAGCTACTTCTAAACCTGGACGGGATTTCAGTAGTTTAACAAAGTAACCAGCTGCAAAACGCATAATGATAATTCCAATCATACCACCAGTGAGAATGACAGCGAATTGTGCACCATCCAAGCTTCCGACTTCCGGTAAATCTGTTTCAGGCAAAGCGACAGCAAGAGCGACAGCAGCCAATATAGAATCCACGGCGAAAGCCAAGTCGGCAAGCTCTACTTTAAGGACAGTAGCCCAAAAGCCTTTACCTCTCTGATTTCCTGCATCTTCTTCCATTTCTTCTTCATAATCATCCCCTTTGGTCCGCCACCGATCAAAGAGGTGTTTTCCTGAAATGAAGAGTAAGTACGCGGCCCCCAATGCTTGAACCTGCCATACGTCTACAAGGAAGGAAATGATGAACAGAGATCCAAATCTAAGTATAAATGCACCAGCTAAACCGTAAAATAACGCCTTTTTCCTTTTTTCTTCCGGCAGGTGTTTGACCATAATCGCTAGTACAAGAGCGTTGTCTGCGGCAAGAATCCCTTCCAAACCGACAAGCACGATCAAAACCCAACCGTATTCAATCAATAATTGAGCATCCAATTCTATTCTCTCCTTTTCCATAAAAAATGGTCCCCACCACTATGGTAAGGACCAAAAGAATAGACCTTTACCACAGTGGGTAAAGGTCTCGCTAACAACTTCCGTTGCCAATAAAGCCGGGGAATGTTTCCCGAAATGACGACTTTATTGTCCCAGCTACTCCCCTTTAGGAATGCTACATCTATCCTTCATCATAGCACGCAACGATGTTTTGTCAACGACTTACCTGCCCACATTATAGAATAATTCTAGTATGAGGACAGGAAGGTTTCCTTATGCAACATTGAACGGACGTTTGAGCTATTCGCGTCTTCTGTTAATTTTCTGCCTTTTCTTCGAATAATCGGGCAATCTCGACAATGACCTGGGTCGCTTTTTCCATACTTTCAAGCGAAATATATTCATACTTCCCGTGAAAATTCTCTCCACCTGTGAACAGGTTCGGAGTTGGCAGTCCCATATAGGAGAGCTGCGACCCGTCTGTCCCTCCTCTAATCGGTTTCACAAGTGGCTCTACTTCTTTATTCAGCATCGCCTCATGAGCGATATCTACAATGTGTTTTACAGGTTCTATTTTATCCCCCATGTTGTAATATTGATCTTCAATGTTTAAATCAACCCGTTGCATACCATGTTTTTCACGGATCGTTTCCGCTATTTGCTTCATCTTCTCTTTTTTCTTTTGAAAAGCATTTTTGTCATGATCCCGAATTAAATAAGTCAATTCGGCTTTCTCTACGTCTCCCTGAATGGAGTGTAGATGGAAAAAGCCTTCATACTCCTCCGTATGTTCAGGAGCTTCTTTTCCGGGTAGCGATTCCTGAAAAGCCACCGCCAACTTGGCCGCATTTACCATTTTGTTCTTGGCTGTGCCCGGGTGCACGCTGTGGCCATGGAAGATCACTTTGGCTGTTGCTGCATTGAAGCTCTCATATTGGAGCTCCCCGAGTGGCCCGCCATCGACCGTATAAGCATAAGACGCCCCAAACCGTTCCACATCAAATTTATGGGGGCCTCTCCCAATCTCTTCATCCGGAGTGAAAGCTACACGAATTTTCCCATGCTTAATCTCCGGGTTTTTGATCAGATGATTTAGCGCGGTCATAATTTCGGTAATTCCCGCTTTGTTATCCGCACCTAGAAGTGTTGAGCCGTCTGTCGTAATCAAAGTCTGCCCTTTATATGTAGGAAGTTCCGGGAACTCTTCCGGCGACAGCACAACATCCTTGTTCAGTTCAATTGTCCCACCGTCATAACCCTCTACCACCTGCGGGTTCACTCCTGCACCAGTAAAGTCTGTCGCTGTATCGATGTGCGCAAGAAAACCGATAACAGGAACTTCTTTATCCGTATTGGCTGGAAGGGTCGCCATCACATAAGCGTGGTCATCGACGGTGACCTCGTCCATTCCAATCTCCTTCAATTCATTTACCAGTTTATCAGCAAGCTCCCACTGTTTTTCGGTGGAAGGTGTTGTTGGACTGTTCTCATCCGATTGAGTATCGATTTTCACGTAAGAAGTAAAACGTTCCAGTAACTCATTCTTCATTCCCGTAATTCCTCCTCCAAAGTCATGCTTCTTTTTTCAGTTTATTCTTACTAAGATTAAAAGTAAATGTATTGCTTCACCGGCAAACTTTGGTATTCTTAACATAGTGTTTAAACTCTTATAAAAAGGTGTGTCCGCTTTTGATACATAAACGTTGGTTCCAAGTCATTGTTACCGCCATTCTCCTCTCCCTGTTGGTTTTATTATTAAACCAAATCAAGTTCTTTTTTGAACCCATCCTGACTTATATCGCAGCCATCGCTGTTCCTCTCATTGGCGGGGGAATTCTTTTTTATATTTCTCGTCCGATGCTGCAGCTGTTAGAAAAGTACCGAGTTCCCCGAATACTGGGGATTCTGATCATTTTCCTTCTCTACATATTCATCGGATTTTTGATCACCCGTTTCATTGCACCGATTGCTCAGGAGCAATTCACAAAGCTTGTGAACAATATTCCTGATATGGCTGAGGTGCTGAGCGAGACCGTTACGTACTGGCAGCAAAATCAGGATATTATTCCAAGTGAATTCAACAGCACCATTGATAATGTAGTCAATAACTTAGAAACATACTTACAAGGAGCACCGACAGTCATTATCAACGTCGTCAGTCAACTGATCGGCTTTGTCTTCGCCCTCGTACTTATCCCTTTTTTCCTTTTCTTCATGTTGAAGGATGGAGATAAGCTTGTACCATTCATTAAGCAGTTTTTAAATAATCGTGCTGCGAAAAGCTTCGAAAAGCTGGCACGTTCTGTGGACTATACGTTGAATGCCTTTATCTTGGGACAAATGACGGTAAGTATTGTGGTTGGTCTTCTGCTTTTAATCGGATACATGATTATTGGCTTGAAGTACGCCCTGACTCTGGCTTTGTTTGCCATGGTCATGAATGTCATTCCATTTGTCGGACCATTTTTAGCTGTCATTCCAGCCTTGCTCGTTGGTCTGTTTCAGGATCCGATCCTCGCTGTCTGGGTGGCCGTTATTACGATCATCGCGCAACAGCTGGAAGGAAACTTTGTCTCCCCGAACGTTATGGGGAAAGCACTCAGTATCCACCCACTGACTATCATCACATTGATTTTAGCAGCTGGAAGTCTCGCAGGATTTTTGGGATTATTGTTTGCCATCCCGACCTATGCCGTACTGAAAGCCATCATCAGTCATTTTTACGAAGAATGGCTTGAGAGAAGAGAAACAACGAATCCAGAATAATATCAGCTGAAGCCCGCTATTTATAGTGGGTTTCATTTTTTGGAAAACAAGACGCACGCCACACGATATGAAAGCGAGGAAAAGAAATGCCACAACCGAAGCTTTGGACATGGCCGTTCATATTTTTGATCTTAGCCAACTTATTCACATTCATGAGCTTTCAAATGCTTCTTCCAAACCTGCCTCCTTATATTGAATCCATTGGAGGCTCGAGTTTACAAGTAGGACTGATTACGACGACGTTTGCCTTTGCCGCAATCATCATCAGACCTTTCATCGGCCACTTGTTAATGACGCGGCCACGTAAAATCCTTGTGTTGTTCGGTGCCATCTCCCTACTCGTCATGACCGCCCTTTACCCGATTACTCAAGTGGTTGTCATTCTTTTGATCATTCGTTTCATCCACGGAATCGCATGGGGATGGTCGACAACGGTTAACGGGACTGCCGCTGTTGATCTCGTTCCTAGAAGACGCGTGGGAGAAGGCATGGGGTATTTCGGCCTTTCCGTAACGGTCGGGATGATTATGGCTCCCAGCCTGGGCATCTACCTTTACCAGAATTATTCCTTCAATCTACTTGTTGGAATTGCTGTGGCCTTAGGTATGATTGCCATTCTGCTCTTCTCCATTACCAGATTTGTAACACCTGAGCAGGTATATAATAACCAAGAAAATCCTCCACGGTTTTCTTTTACTGGTTCACTTATTGAAAAAAGAAGCTGGTATCCGGCACTCGTTACAATTTTGAACACCTTCGGCTACGGCTCTGTCGTTACCTATATCGTCATTTTCGGAAATGAACAAGGGCTTTCCGGTACGTTTTTGTTCTACTTTTTTAATGCTGTATTTGCGACCATAACGAGACCAATCACAGGCCGCTATTTTGATAAAAACGGTCCGTGGAAATTGATTATGATTTGTTCTATTCTTTCTTTTGTCGCCATGTGGGTGCTTGCCCTAGCCAGTTCAAACGTCCACTTAATCATTGCAGGAGCCATATTCGGAATTGGATTTGGATCCATGATGCCCGCTCTTCAAGCATGGGTCATCTCTAAAACGACGACAGAGCGGAGCGGGATTGCTAACGGGATGTATTATTCATCAATCGATCTCGGAATTGGTTCCAGTGCATTCATTCTTGGGTTTATTTATCAGTTCGTCGAAACAGCGACGTTATTCAAACTTTCCAGCTTCCTTTTCCTTCTCGTCCTACTGCTCACGATTTTGGACTACAGAAAACAAACCGAACCATGGGTAGCTCCCGAATAAGATTTTTTAACCGCTGTTTATTGAACAATATGGCAGGATTGTGTAAGACTCAGTTTCGAGACTTTTGTTGAGTGGATGGGGGCTGCAGGGAATGAGTCGCTTTCCGTGGGAGCGCGGTGAGCCTCCTCGGACTGCGTCCTGCGGGGTCTCACCATGCACTTTTTTCCCACAGGAGTCTCCCCATTCCCCTCCGCCCCTTTACCGTGCGAGGCTCTGGAAACCACTCTCGGAATCATTGCTTGTATGCTCAAGAGAAGTAGATAATTTGAAACTCCTCCCATAGGTCATTCCGAGCATGAAAGATTGATTTGGAGCGCTTTATGCCTGATCCTGCGTTGGGGTGGAAGACGCCCCATCTTGGTATAGGGGTTCGTTTCTCACCTACATCGAATGGGGTGGTTGGGAAGCTGCGAGACTCCCGCGGGAATGGATTGACTGGCGAGACCCCGCAGAGCGAAGCTCGAGGAGGCTTGCCGTCATCCCCGCAGGAAAGCGAGTAGCTTCCCAGCCACCCCTGACGCCCAACATGGCAACGAAACCCGAAGACATCTCGAACCTGAGTCTTCAAGAATAGGGAGCTATAGTTGATGAGTATGTAAAAAAAAGAAGTCCAAAGCTCATAGCTTTGGACTTCTTTTTGTCATGAATTATTGACCGGAAGAATCGATTTCTTCTAGTAGCTTATCAAGGATTTGCCCATCTACTGTAGAGACTTCCTCACGGTAGAAGTCACGCACTGGTGCCGCCTTCTCTCTAAATGCGTTACGCTGCTCTTCAGTCAACTCGATGATTTCTGTTGGGTTTTCTGTATCATTTTTAATGACTTCAAGGTATTCTTCGTTCTGTTTCTTCTGTTCTTCGAATACCCATTCCTGCATTTCTTCCACAGTTTCATCGATTGTTGACTGCATGTCTTCATCCAGACCCTCATACCAATCTGTATTCACTGTCGTCATCGCGACGTAGTTGTTGTGGTTTGAAATCGTCATATAATCCTGTACTTCATGGAAAGAAGCGTCTCCGATAAAGAAAATCGGGTTCTCTTGGCCTTCTACTGTTCCTTGATCAAGTCCTGTATAAAGCTCTCCCCAGCTCATAGATTGTGGATCTGCTCCATAAGCCTTATAAGATTCAAGAATCAACGGAGAAGTTTGTGTACGCATTTTCAATCCTTCAAAGTCTCCAGGTTCGGAGATTGCTCGACTGGATGTCCACTGCATCGCACCCTCTGTCCAATAAGATAAAGGTGAGATACTGTGTTCTTCATACAACTCACGTAAATCGGTATTCAAAGCTTCACTATCATTCAAAATTTGTTGTGTAGTTTCTACGCTATCCGGGAAAAGGAAATGAAGGGCGAACAACTGTCCTTCTTTAACCATGTTCCCAGTAAAACCTGGTGACATAACAGCCATTTCAACTGTACCGCTTTGCAGCTGCTCCACCTGGTCCGTTTCGCTTCCAAGGCCACCAAATTCATACACATCAATATTTACGGCGCCATCTGTTTTTTCATTCATACGTTTGGCAAATTCTTCGGCATATTCGTATTGAACCTGCCCGTCAATTTCCTCTGTTACAAATTTCCAATTATATGTTTCTCCGCCATCTCCACTTGCGCTTCCATCACCTTCATCACTTCCGCCACAAGCAGCTAACACCATGCTCAAAACCACTAACGTCATTAAAGCTAAAAGACTCTTTTTCTTAAAGATAAAAATGACCTCCCCTATTTTTTGTATATTAGCTCTCACTCTATCCTTACAAGAGAATGAGTGAAAGTTCTTCAAAGAATATTAACAAAGCAGATATTACAAACATCATCAGGATATACGGCGGTGTCCCTTTAATGACCTGTAAATAGGGTTTATTAAATACCGCACTTGCCGTAAATATATCAACTCCAAATGGTGGAGTGGCTGACCCTAATGCTGCCTGGAATGTAATGACAACTCCTAAGTGAATAGGATCCACTCCTGCGCTCATGGCAGCAGGATAGAAAATTGGAGTCAGAATAAGAATGACGACAATTGGATCGACGAACATACAGCCGATAAAGAAGAAAATCGTCACCATCAACAGGACATAAATGGCGCTTGGATCAGAACCAAGCACGGTCTCCGTAATCATTTGCGGAATCCTGGCAAAGGATATGACCCAAGTAAAGGCTTGTCCTCCTGCCACCAGGACGAAAACGGCCGATGTAACAAGACCCGTAGATTTAGCGATTTTTGGTATGTCCTTGATATGTACAGAGCGGTAGATGATTACTTCAAGAATAAAGGCATAAAGCACGGATACACCAGCTGCTTCAGTTGGACTGAAAAGACCTGTATAGATTCCTCCGATAATTAATACAGGGAATCCTAAAGGCAGAAGCGCTTTCTTTGTCATCTGTAAACGCTCACCCCAGCTCGCCTTATTAGCAAGTGGAATATTGGCTGCCTTTGCATAAATAACACTGTAAATAGCAAAACAGAGGAAGACAAGTACCCCTGGGATGATACCTGCTATGAATAAATCACCCACGGATGTACCGGAAACAAGACCATAAATGATCATTCCGATACTCGGTGGTACAAGTAAAGCCACATCACTAGAGTTAATAATCAAGGCCATGGCAGAGGAATCTTTGTACCCAACCTTCAACAACCTTTGCCGCATGGGCTTACCGATGGCTACAACAGTCGCCTGCGTAGAACCCGATATCGCTCCGAATAATGTACAGGCAGCAGCTGTCGTTACCGCATACCCCCCTCGGATATGTCCGATAAATGAACCTATAAAATCTAATAATCGATTCGATGTTTTTCCAGTGGTCATAATATCAGCTGCAAATATGAAAAGTGGCACAGCTAACAGTACATACGCTTCAATTCCAGTAGAAAATTGCTGCATGAGTATCATGGGATCCAATGTAGGAAAATAAATGAACATGATGACTAATGGGGCAACCATTAGCGGAATCATCATTGGGAAGTTCAAAAAGAGAAGAACCACCATGATTATAAGCATAGTCGCTATCATATCGTTACCCTTTCTGGACTTGGATTTTTTATTACAAGTGTGTTCCTTCTAATTCTTCTGTTGTGTCCTGATCATTGTAATCTTTCGCATCCGTTCCCAAATACACATCCTCCCGGTTACGAATATTGATCCACATGTTTCTTAAGAACTGAATTCCTCCGAGGAAAAAGCCTATGGGAATGAAGATGTACAAATAAAAAGCAGGCATTTGCAGTGCAGAAGTCACCCTGCCCGATTCTCGTACATCCATTACGTATAACCAGGAATAGTAACTAAGAACGAACAAGACGATAGCCGTTACAAATGGAATAAAAATAGCTAATACTTTTCTTGCCTTAAAAGGAGCCAAGTCATAAAATGCCGACATACTGATGTGGCGTCCTTTTCTGGCTGCATAGCTAATTCCCATGAATGTAGCAATGACGACAGCAATTTGACTAACTTCATCAGCAAATGGCAGCGAATAACCGAAGGTCTCCCTTATAATCGCTTTCCCGACTACCATCAATGCAATAATAATGACCGCATAACTTAATATGAATTCTTCGATCTTCAGAATGATTTTGTCTACTACCTTTAATACATTCAACTATGTAATCCTCCTAAATGATTGGTGTGGTAGTTTTTAGGTCAATTACTAAACATAATACCGAAATTGTCCCCTTTCACTCAAATCAGTTTAAACAGAATTTTTCGTTTATTTTATGTATATTTCACATTGTAAGGAACTTGTAATTGTTGGATGCTTATATGTTCCACATAGCTCAACATAGATGCTGAATGCTCCAATTTCACTATTACATTTTCCTTATTCTGTAAAATGATAGACAATTGAATCCCCTATTCTTTCATATCCAATCTTTTTATAAATGGAATTCGATGTAGAATTGGCAAGGTCCGTATAGAGAGAACAAAAAGAGTAGCCACTGTGCAACAGCTTATCTGTCAGATGCCAAACGGCTTGAGAAGCATACCCCTTCCTTTTATACTGATCAGGTGTGAACACAGCATTGATTGTCGCTCCATTCTTCGTTGTTCGAGCCCGACTTGCCATGGAAACGGCTGTTCCATCGACGATCCATAAATGAAGGCGCTGATCCTCAATTAGACTTTCAGCCAGTTCCTTCGCTCGTCCAGCTACATGGTTCTCTCCTGTTTCCTTTCCATACTGTTCCAACCAATTTTCGACAAGGGACTGATAGGAAGCGTCTGCTTCAATTAACTGACCCTTTTGTTTTTGAATCGTCTTCAATTGATTCAACCTGAATATTCCCTGCTCCATCTGCAGCTCTGCTTCCTGCCCGGTATGGCGCGTCCATTCTTTCAAGAAAAATTCCACCGCTTTCCGTTCCCCAAGTACCCCAGGGACATCATGCCCTTCCTTAACCAAGTAATGGACGAATGCACGAATATGAGCAGGCTCCCAATGATTGAGCGAAGGAATGATCCATAAATGCGGAGGCGTTCTCATTGACATGAACACAGGTTTTCCATTGTCCTGGAAGCTGATTAAATGACAAGCTTCTTTCCCTTGGGATTTTTTCAGACGTTCTAAAATCCCAAGAGGCAGGTTGTTTTCCGCTTCCTTATCCAGTAGCAATGGTTCCACTCGTTCGTGAAAGTTGATTGGGTCGTGTTCATAAATTATAGTCATCAATGAGTACCCCTTTTCTTTTTGCTTCAAACCAGTTTTTTGATAAAATTCTGAATAAGATGAATTTTCATTTCCATTATACGTCTCAATGCCAAGTAGAACAACATAAAGAAAGGAAGAATAAACCATGACAAAAAAAGAAATCCAAGATCAAATTGCTTTCTTAAAATCTGATTATATCCGTATTCAAGGAGATTTAGATAAGCTTGAAGCTGCCGGCGGTAACATTCAAAATGCCGAAAAGCAGCTGGCTCGGATGGAGGAAGAATTAAAAGAACTAAACAAGCAGTTAGCTCAGGCAGAGCAATAAAAAAAGACGGAGGAACCTGATTCCCTCCGTCTTTTCATGTTAAGATTTCTTTTGATTTTCTTTTTCTTTTCGCTGCCCTTCAAGTTTCTCCTGGATCTTTTCAAACTCTTTGCTCGGAGGCATTAAAGAAACGATGACATCGCCGTTCTCTGCCTTATACTCCATATCGGGAGTGAAAAACTCCACTTTTCCTGAAGCTCTTTTCGCAAATAAGAGCATGGCGTGTTGATCCATATTCTTCATGTAGTCTTTGAAGGTATACTGTTCTGTGATCGTCGTTTTGCGGAATACGTAGCCATTTTCCACTCTAGCATTCAATTCTTCCCAGGAAGCCCCTTCTTCAAATAGGACTCTCCCTCCGATCGTATGCACAAGATCTTCCAAATCGTCTCCCTCTTTATTGCTTAAACTCAATTGGAATGAGTTGTTTCGACCGAATTCTGGTACGAAGGTCGTACAAACAAGGGCATTGTATGAATCTAATTCTGTAGCGGCAACTAGATACTCATATGGTGTCATATCTAAATAATATTCGGTTTGCTCCGATAAAATTTCTCCATGATAGGATTCAATACCACGGGAACGTGCACGGGACAGTCTCTGCCAGGAAGAGTCCGTAAGAAGAACGGGGATCTTAAGGTCCTCCAATGTCTTGGCAAGACCTGTTGTGAAGGCACTTCCTCCAGCGATGAGTACTCCTGGAGGCCCCTCCATCGATAATCCCAATTTTTTCGCAAGCCAGCCTATAGAAAAGCCATGGGCCACAACAGTTGTAAATACAAGGGCAAAGGTCAATGATATGAGAATCGATGCATCCTCAAATCCTTCCTCCAAAAGGACACTCGCAAAATAACTGGCAACCGTCAGGGCGACAATCCCTCTCGGTGCAATCCAACCGACCAGAAGCTTCTCTGATTTAGATAAATCCGTCCCTATAGTGGATAGAAAAATCGACAACGGTCGGACGATAAACAACATTAAAGCTACAAACCCAATAATCTGTATGTTGAAGATTTCTACCAACGTATCCACCGTCAAGGAAGCGGTCAGCATGACAAAGATGGTAGAGATCAACAATAAAGATATATTTTCTTTAAAGTGTCTCATGTCTGCAATGGACGAGATATGCATATTTGCAAGAGTCATCCCCATCGCTGTTACAGATAATAGACCCGTTTCATGCATGATTTCATCAGCAATCGTAAAACAAGCAATAACAACGGCAAAGACGGCTGGGGATTTAAGGAACTCAGGGATATACCCTGTTTCAAACATCCAGCCGACACCTTTTCCGCAAACCCAGCCAAGAAAGACAGCAAAGGCGGAAGCGGCAAAGAACATCAATAACGCAGAAGGATCATTGTTGGTCAGGAACAGGATAATTTCGAACGCAAATACCGCAAGTAATGCGCCGATCGGATCGACAATGATTCCTTCCCATTTCAAGATTTTAGCCGGGCGTGGTTTTAACTTTGCCTGACGTAATAGAGGCAGGATAACAGTAGGTCCAGTAACAATGAATAAGCCCCCGATTGTAAAAGCGACAGCCCAGGATAAACCCGCCACATAATGAGCCGCTAATGAACCTAATATCCAGCTTAGAAACGCACCGAAAGTAACGATCCTGAACACGGGGCGGCCTAAACCTTTCACTTCCTTCATATCCAGGTTCAAGCTTCCTTCGAAAAGAATGACGGCGACGGCCAAAGATATGATCGGTTTATAAAGTTCTCCGAAGTCCTGCTCAGGGTTCATGAGGCCTAGTACAGGTCCGGCTAAGAGACCGGCGATGGACATGACTACAATGGCAGGCAACCGAAAGCGCCAGGCCACCCATTGCGATCCTACGCCGAGAAACCCCACTAACATCAGTTGTAAGAGTAACGAATCTATCATTGAACAGTCTCCTTCTGTAAGGTGTATGTACGACCCTCGAGTAATATAGACATATTCTATATGCCTCTCCCTCATCTGTAAACTAAATTGTCTGTAAAAAACTTCCCAATAAAGCTCTGGATTGTGGAAGACTCGATTTCGAGACTTTTGTTGAGTGGACGGGGGCTGCGGGGAATGGCTCGCTTTCCGCGGGAGCGCGGTGAGCCTCCTCGGACTTCGTCCTGTGGGGTCTCACCAAGCACTTTTTTCCCGCAGGAGTTCCCCCATTCCCAGAAGCCCTTTGTCCTACTAAGAATCTCGAAACATTCTTCAAATAACAGGGGCATTATGTCTGAAATCCCTACAATGACGAGGTTTAAGTGTGATTTCAGCGAACACGCCAGGTTACTTTGAAATGGATTTCGAGAACCTCATATCGCAAAGGGGCGGAGGGAAACGGTGAGACTCCTGTGGGAAGTGCGTGGTAGATGAGACCCCGCAGAGCGTTAGATCGAGGAGGCTCATCACTCGCCCACGGAAAGCGAACCTTTTCCCGGAGCCTCTAAACTCCCGCAAAAATCTCGAAATCAAGTCTTTCACAATCCTGCCATATTGTTGAATAAACCCTTAATTTGTAAGGGAATCCTACAAAAAATGGCATGGTAATCATAACCTTTTAAATTTTCTAAAAAAATAATTGACAGAAAGGTGTGACATTGATAGTATTACGGCGGTGCGTTAATCTCATTCACTTTTCAATAATGAAAATCATGCAGAAGCCTTGATTATTGCCGCTCATCTTTTGGATAAGAGCGCTTTTTTTACGCAAAATATACAGACATCTATGAGGAGGAGCCAGTATGAAAGCAAGAGACACAATTTTTATTGGATTCACATTGTTCGCTTTGTTTTTCGGTGCTGGAAACTTGATCTATCCTGTTTCCCTCGGTATTGAATCAGGAACATCCTACTTCCCGGCTATATTCGGTTTTGTTATTACTGGTGTAGGGTTACCTATTATTACCGTAGCGGCTATATCGCTTGTACGTAACGGCGCTGTTCAATTAGCTGGACGCGTCCACCCGATGTTCGGATTATTATTCACATCGATGGTCTACCTTGTCATTGGACCTTTCTTTGCCATTCCGAGGGCCGCAAACGTCGCCTTTGAAACAGGCATCGTTCCATTTACGAATGGAAAATCGTTGACATTATTCATTTTTACGGTCTTATTTTTTGTACTCGTTTATTGGCTCAGCCGCAATCCATCTAAACTCGTGGATCGCGTAGGACAAATTTTAACCCCTGCTTTGTTCTTGGCCATCCTTGGTCTTGTCATTGGAAGCTTCTTTCTGCTTGATGGTCCTATTCAACCAGCCGGTGAAAAATATCAGGCACAGCCTTTCTTTACTGGATTCATTGAAGGTTACTTGACCATGGATGCCATTGCTTCTCTTGCTTTCGGTATTATCGTCGTTTCATCCTTCCGCGATCGTGGGGTTACTGATCCTAAAACGTTGACCATTCGAACATTAAAAGCAGGTTTAGTGACTGCCATCGGTCTAGCCACTGTCTATGTAGCCATTGGTTGGATCGGAGCTAGAATGGCAACGGAAGGGTCTTTTGATAATGGAAGTGCCATCCTTGCTGGTGCTGCACAAATCATGTATGGAGATGTAGGAACGCTGTTACTTGGTGTGATTGTAGGACTTGCTTGTTTGACGACATGTATCGGTCTGACCGTCGCATGTGGCCAGTTCTTTTCAAAACGTGTGCCAGGGCTTACTTATAAACATGTCACCATCGTAGTTACTCTGATCAGTTTCGCTATATCCAATATAGGATTGAATCAAATCATCGCTTATTCTGTCCCGGTGCTTGTGTTCGTTTATCCGATCACCATTGTTCTCGTAGCCCTTACATTCATGAGCCCGCTCTTTAACCACTCTCCTTATGTGTATCGAGGAGCCATTTTGTTGACTGCCATCATAGGGGTCTATGACGGACTCGTGGCTTTTGGCGCCGATGTTTCTGCTATCGAGCCATTGATCAGTCAACTTCCTTTATTCGAATTGAATTTAAGCTGGGTCTTCCCTGCCATTATAGGTGGCGTCGTTGGGCTTTTGATTGATTACTTTAAAGGACAGCCCCGTCATAAAGAAAGCTTTCAGAACGGTTAACGTATGAAAATCCCTCTCCATGGTGGAGAGGGATTTTTTTATTGATCCAGAAGCGTCACGCTGACTTTCACATCAAGGTTCTGGCCGCCGCCTCGATATACTCCCTGAAGTGGACTGACATCAGCATAATCCCTTCCTGTACCAATTCTGATGTGCTGTTCTAACGCTTCCACATTGTTCGTAGGATCCAAACCAATCCAGCCGATTCCGGGTACCATTACTTCCACCCATGCATGTGTGGCCGCATCACCCACAAGCGCTGAATCTTCTCCGACATACAGGTAACCACTCACATAACGGGCTGGTATCCCCTGTGATCTTAGGACCCCAATCATAACGTGTGCATAATCCTGGCACACCCCGCTCCTTAACGGCCATGATTCGTAGGCCTTGGTATTGACCTGGGTTGTCGTCGTATCGTACCGGATCGATTGATTGATGTACTCCATCAACCTTAAAGAAAAGCGGATTGGATCGCTGGCGTCTCCAACTTCATTGAAAATTTCTTCGATTTGTTCTTTATACAAGAATGTATACGGTGTTTCATTCAAATAAGCCAGGTAATGGCGACGGAAAAGTTCCGAGTGAAAGATTGTACGCATTTCATCCGAACATTCGATCATACGGATGAATGGACTTTTTTGAATGCTGACCGTCGATGTCGTTTTTAACGTTAAATGTTCATGCTTCTCAGGGATGAAAAAAGTCTCCACATGGTTCCCCCATAGGTCGATATGCTCTTTCGTCATCGATCCTGGAGTGATTTCAGTCCGGTAAGCCAGCAGCCTCTGACATTCATCCGTCCTCGGCTTCAGGCGGATATGATTCATGCTCTGATCGACAAAATTATCATAATAAAACGTATTGGTGTGCTCAATTTGGAATTTCACAGCGTATTCCTCCTGGATAGCCTTTACTTGGCGTGTACGGGTTCAATTAAATAATAGGTTTGTGAGAACATGCGACTCAGTGTCATGCATCGATCTTGGAAGTGGTCGAGAAACGACATCAGCTCATTCATATCCATCTCCTCAATATTCGTACTCGTAATTTCTTCCTGAATGAGTTCAAGCATTTGGAAAAGATCCTCAGAATAGTGAGAGATTTTCCCGCCTTCAAGCTTGTCAACCGCTTCGAGGACATGATCCATACAGTATCGGATCGATCTTGGGAACGTCCTCTCTTTAATTAAAAAGCTGAGGACGTGCTTCGATTCCATTGTAGGTGGGTGTTCTTTAATATACGCATCATATCCATTCAGAAACTGCAGAGCTGTCAGCCAATAATAGTAATGATCTGTCGGGATATCGGCTTCTTTTCTGTTCTTTTCACAGGTCACATTCAATATTCTTGCTGTTTTCTCAGCGCGCTCCAACCATTTCCCAACTTTAATAAAAGTATAAGGAGTTCCACGGCTCATACTGGACTCAATGACTCCTTGTGATGTCATCGAAGTTTTAATCACTTGAGCCAGGTAATCCTGGGTATGCTGCCTCGTATTCGGGAGCTCCTGCCAATCTTTCTGGTCCAGATGGAATGCATTTAATACTTCCCAGAGTTCTTCGGGAAGTATATCCCTTGTTGAGCGGGCATTTTCGCGGGCAAAGTTCATACAATTCATAAGAGAATTCATGTTGAATGGACTGATGGTCAAGTATTGAATCAGTGTTTCCCTGTCTAAACGATCGTACAGGTTGTAATAATCTTTCGCGGACGCACAGACTTCCACAATTTCTTCCCAGTCGCGATCCGCTGCCTCCTGATTTTGTGCCTCCAACATATGAATGAGCTGGACACTGAGTACCCTTGCGTTGTTTTCGGCTCGTTCTATGTTTCGGGACATCCAGTAAAGAGAATCTGCTACACGACTAAGCATGTTGATCACCACTTTCTGTCAAGATCCACGTATCTTTTCCTCCCCCACCCTGAGAGGAGTTCACAACAAGGGAGCCTTCTTTAAGAGCTACTCGTGATAACCCTCCAGGAAGTACATTCGTCTTTTCTCCATTCATGACAAACACGCGTAAATCTACATGACATGGATAAAATCTACCTTCCTGATACGCAGGAGCCCTTGATAATTTAATGGTCGGTTGAGCGATATATTGATGAGGTTTTTCTATAATTTTCTTCTTGAACGCCTCACGTTCACTTTCATCCGACTGCGGACCAATCAACATATCATACCCGCCTGATGCACCGACATTTTTCACAACCAGTTCATGAATATGATCCAGCACATAATCCAGACGTTCAGGATCACTAAGGAAGTAGGTTTCAACGTTCGGGATGATCGGATCTTCCCCAAGGTAGAAGCGGATCATATCAGGAACATAAACATACATCGCCTTGTCATCGGCAACGCCATTTCCTATGCCGTTAAGTATCGATACATTTCCTTTTCGATATGCCCTGAGCAACCCGGGCACACCGAGAGCAGAGTCAGGACGGAACGCTTCCGGGTCAAGGAAGTCATCGTCAATTCTTCTATAAATGATATCCACGCGTTTTAACCCTTTGATGGTCTTCATGTAAACAACATCATCTTTGACAATCATATCTCTTCCTTCTACCAGTTCAATTCCCATCTGTTGAGCAAGAAAGACATGGTCATAATAAGCAGAATTATAAATCCCCGGCGTCAATAAAACGGCGGTGGGCGATTTATGAGGATTTGCATTGGCAGGCAGATGGCTGGTTACCGCCTGGTGAAGTTCTGACAACTGATGCTCCAATGTTTCAATAGAATGTTGGAAGAACAATTCAGGGTACACTTGTCTCATGACATACCGATTTTGGAATACATAAGACATTCCTGAAGGATTACGCAAATTATCTTCCAATACCCGGTATTGACCCTTTTCATCTCTAATTAAATCTACTCCTGCAAGGAATATATGGTTCCTTAAAGGGATATCTATGCCACTGACTTGTTTGTTGTAGTAATAAGGATTGTTCTCGATCAACTCTCTCGGAATGACTCCCGCTTCTACAATTTCCTGATCATGATAAATATCTTCTAAAAAATGATTGAGCGCGGTCATCCGCTGCTTCATCCCTTTTTCAATCTCTTCCCAATCTTGTCTCGGAATAATGATCGGAACAAAGTCGAACGGCATCGTTCTCTCTGTACCTCCTGTGTGGTTGTACACGGTGAATGTAATGCCTTGTCTAAGAAAATTAAGTTGAGCTGTTTCATGCTTTTTCATCAAATCGCGTTCTGTAAATTGATTGACTAGTTGATAAAACCATTGGTAGTGTTTCTTCGGCTCACCACCCTGTTTCATCATTTCATCAAAGTAAACACCCGTTTGATAATTAGTTAGCACGACCTCTCCTCCATTCCTACTTACTACAAATCCTTTACCCTTAGTTTACTCCAACCACTCATAAATTGTAAGAAAATTTACACAACAATTGTCGTTTCTTATGAGAGTTATTAAAGTAAATGGCAGTATTCTTGAAGACTTGATTTCAAGATGTTTCGGGATTCGTTACCGTGTTGGGCGTCAGGGGTGGTTGGGAAGCTACTTGCTTTCCTGTGGGGGAGTAGCGAGCTTCCCAACCACCCCATTCGAGAGATTAAAAAAACGAACCCCTATACTTAGAAAAAGCGTCTTCCATTCTCCTTGTCCAGTAGTCCTAAAGCGCGCTGGAACAGCATTTGAATGGGGATACCACAGACTTTTGGATTTCGACAAATCTTGGAAGTTCTGCTATCTGTGGGAGTGGTTTCGAGACACTGATATGGCAAAGGGGCGGAGGGGAATGGCGAGACTCCTGCGGGAAAAAAGTGCTTGGTGAGACCCCGCAGAGCGGAGCTCGAGGAGGCTCACCGCGCCCCCGCGGAAAGCGAGTCATTCCCCTCCGCCCCCAATCCAGGATACAAACATCTCGAAATCAAGTCTTCCATAAACGGGAGCTTAAGTGAAAACTACGTAGAGGTTTTCTGATGAAAGACGGACCAGCTCATCTGTTTTAAGGGATGAGCTGGTCCGGTGGGAAATGGTAGACACTATTTGATGTTGATGACAATTTTACCTTTGGCGTGGTGGGTTTCGCTGACGCTATGGGCTTCTTTTAGACCTTCCTCGCTGAGGTCGAAACGATGTCCGATGACAGAAACTAAATCTCCTTCTTCCATCATGGAAGCGAGTTTTGCCAGTTTCTCTCCGCTCGGCTCAAGCCAGACGAATCCTGCTTTCACTCCATGTTTGGCAGCGAGGTCTTCATCCGGTGGCTGGACAATGGACGGAAGACGCCCACCTTCTTTCAGGACAGAAAAGCTTTTTTCCTGGATTTCTCCACCAAGAGTATCAAGGACGATATCGTAATCACTTAACACCTCTGAGAATTCCTCTTCTTTATAATTGATAAAACGATCGACACCCAGTTTCTCTACCCACTCCTGGTTCTTTCCACTGGCTGTCGCTGCTACATAAGCACCTTTTTGCTTCGCAATTTGAATGGCATAATGGCCGACACCACCTGACCCTGCATGTATGAGCACATGGTCTCCTTCCTGGATATCGCTAAAATCCACTAAACATTGCCATGCAGTAAGTCCTGCCAATGGCACCGCTGCCGCTTCCTCAAAAGAAACGTTCTCAGGAAGATGTGCTAGAAGATGTTCATCCACTGCTGTGTACTCTGCATACGTTCCGAATCGTGTTGTATCCGGACGAGCAAAAACTCGATCTCCTACTTTGAAGTTTTCCACTGCAGAACCAACCTCTGCGACGATTCCTGCAGCATCCCATCCTAAAATGATAGGAAAATCAAAGTCCAGCATTTCTTTTAAGTAACCTTCCCTAAGCTTCCAGTCGATGGGGTTGATCGATGTGGCGTGCAATTCCACGATGACCTGGTTCTCATTTGGAACAGGAAAATCCACGTCTTTTTCTTTTAGTTGATTTCTATCTCCATATTGCTCAATAACAATGGCTTTCATATTATAATCGCTCCTTTTAAGAGGTATGACTTCTATAGTTTTCCCCACAGTTTTCACGTGAAACATGATAAGATGTGGGAGAAAGAAGATTATGTATAAAAGGATGATCACGATGATTCAACAGGCCGAAAAAATTCTCCACCAATACTACGGTTATTCCTCGTTCCGCCCTGGTCAAAAAGAGGCCATTACTCATGTTTTAGATCAAAAGAACACACTGGCCGTCATGCCGACAGGAGGCGGAAAATCCCTCTGCTATCAAATCCCCGGACTCACTTTGCAAGGAACAGCGATCATCATATCCCCCTTGATCTCTTTAATGAAAGACCAAGTGGATGCCCTCCATTCCTATGGGGTGGCCGCTACTTATATTAATAGCTCCCTTTCTCATACAGAGCAGCAGCAAAGGCTGCGGGATATGGAAAACGGCCGCTATTCCTTTGTGTATGTCGCTCCTGAACGGTTTGACTCACCCAACTTTTTGGCCGCTATCAACAGCATTCCCCTTTCGTTGATCGCCTTTGATGAAGCGCACTGTATTTCCCAATGGGGACATGACTTCCGTCCAAGCTACCGATCGATTGTCCCTACCTTGAAAAAAGTCGCAAACCTTCCTGTCCTTATGGCTCTAACTGCTACAGCGACCCAGGAAGTAATTAAAGACATTAAAGAGTTGATCGATGTCGAGGATACAAACGTCATTAATACTGGATTCGCAAGGGACAACTTGTCTTTTCGTATTATCAAAGGCCGTGACAAACGAGAATTCATCAGCGAATATTTGACTCAGATTCCCAATGAATCCGGCATCATCTATACAGCCACACGAAAAGATGCTGACCAGCTTCATTACCTTTTAACGAAAAAAGGATTTGCTGCTGGAAAATATCACGCAGGAATGACAGAGCATCAAAGAAAGCAAGCACAGATGGATTTCGTTCAGGATGAAATCACCACGATGATTGCAACCAATGCTTTCGGGATGGGCATCGATAAATCAAACGTCCGTTATGTTATTCACTATTCCATGCCGATGAATATTGAATCTTATTACCAGGAAGCTGGTCGTGCTGGCCGTGATGGTGAGCCTGGTGATTGTGTATTGCTCTTTTCAAGTCAGGATATCAACCTGCAACGGTTTTTGATCGACCAGTCACCAAATGAAGAAAAGAAAAAGGATGAGTACACGAAACTCCAGGCGATGGTGAATTATTGCCATACCCACTCCTGTTTGCAGCAATACATTCTTGACTATTTTGATGATCCGACAGAATCCGAGCCGTGTGGTAAATGTACGAATTGCACCCACGATGGTGAAGAGCAGGATATGACAAAAGAAGCGCAAATGGTATTATCCTGTGTGAAACGCATGGGCGAAAGGTTCGGAGCCGGCCTGACAGCGAAGGTACTCAAAGGTTCTTCTGACCAAAAAGTGAAACAGTTTCAATTCCAAAATTTATCGACTTATGGCATTATGCCGAATTATACAGAAAAAGAATTGACTCGGTTCATTCAGTTTTTAACAGCGGAAGGGTACCTATCTACTGGCGAAGGACGTTATCCTTCATTAAAGCTGACGAATGAAGCCGTTTCTGTCATTAAAGGCAACCAGCCTGTTCTTATGCTTGTTGAATCCACAACGAAAAAACAGAAAACCGAATACAATGAGCAATACTTCGAAGAGTTGCGACAGTTACGTAAATCGATTGCAGATGAAAGCAACCTTCCCCCTTACGTCATCTTCTCTGATGCCACACTCAAAGACTTGACCATCTATCTCCCAGAAATCAAAGAAGAGATGATGAACATCAAAGGAATCGGGGAGCAGAAATTCGAGAAGTATGGGGAACAGTTTCTTGAGAAATTACGACCTTGGGCACAAGAGACGGAGACGAAGCCTACGCCGGTTCGTTCGACCGAACCTTCAATCCAACAGAAAGACCCGTTTGATGACCGCCCCAGTCACCTTATTTCTTACGACCTTTGGATACAAGGAAATGATGTGAAAGACATAGCCAAAGAAAGGGGTATAGGCAAACAAACGATTGAGAACCATATTTTCCGAGCTGGAAAAGAAGGAAATGAGATCGATTGGAACCGATGGTTTGATGAAGAACAAGAAAGTAACATTGTGCAGGCCTATGATCAAATGGAGGAACATAAATTGAAACCCTTGAAAGAATCTCTGCCTGAGGGGTATTCCTACTCTATGATTAAGGCTGTCCTAGTGAAGCATAACTTGATGGATGAATGATAGTTGAGGAGGAAAATTCATGACTAAACCTGTAATCTCAAGAGAAGATGTAAAAGCATTGGATCAACATGACCCGCTTCAATTGTTCAAACGTGAATTTTACCAAGAAGGCTTTTATTATATGGATGGAAATTCCCTAGGTCTGCTTTCGAAACGATCTGAAGAAACCCTCTCAACCTCTCTGAATGATTGGAAAAAACATGCCATCGGAGGATGGACCGAAGGAGAAGAACCTTGGTTTTACATGTCAGAGAAAATCGGGGCACTGACTGCTCCTCTCATCGGGGCAAAACCAGAAGAAGTCATCAATACCGGTTCTATTACATCAAATATTCATCAGTTGCTGGCGACGTTTTATAAGCCAGAAGGAAAACGGACGAAAATCCTCGCAGATGAACTGAACTTCCCGTCTGACATTCACGCCATGAAGAGCCAAATCAAATGGCACGGGTTAGCCCCGGAAGAACACTTGATTCGTGTCCAAAGTGAGGACGGCTATACGTTATCGGAAGATACCATCATCAAAGAAATGGACGAAGACATCGCTGTAATTCTCCTGCCTTCCGTTTTATATCGTAGTGGCCAACTGCTCGATATTGAAAAAATAACAAGGGCAGCTCATGAATATGGCATCATCGTTGGCTTTGACCTTGCCCACTCGATCGGTGCTCTTCCTCACCGCTTGAACGAATGGGGCGTTGACTTTGCTGTGTGGTGCACGTATAAGTATTTGAACAGTGGGCCTGGTGGAGTCGGTGGACTGTATGTGAACGAAAAGCACCTCGGCAAAAGCCCAGGACTTGCAGGTTGGTTCAGTTCAAACAAAGACAAGCAGTTCGATATGAGCCACGAACTAACTCCTGCAGAAACCGCAGGAGCATTCCAAATCGGAACGCCTCATGTGCTCAGTTCAGCGCCTCTCATAGGGTCACTGGAACTTTTTGAAGAAGCGGGCATTCAACAGATTAGAGAAAAATCACTAAAGCTCACTCGTTTACTGATGGACCTTATCCACCAGGAGCTCTCGGGTCATGGTTTCAAAATTGGCAACCCTTTGAATGATGAAAGCCGAGGGGGCCATGTTTGTCTCGTTCATGACGAGGCGGCAAGTATCTGTAAAGCATTAAAACAAGAAACCGTCATTCCCGACTTCCGTTCACCGAACGTTATCCGCCTTGCCCCGATCGCTTTTTATACATCTTACGAAGATGTGTATGACGTCGTGTTACGCTTGAAAGACATCATGGAGAATGAAAAACAAAAGCAGTTCAAAAATGAAAGAGACACCATCGCCTAAGGAGGTTTGTGATAATGAAATTCATCGATATTACGATGCCCCTGAATAACGATACGCCACCCTGGCCTGGAGACGAGCCGTTTGACTACAAGCTGACGTGGTCCATGGAAGATACGGGATCGGTCAATGTCGGCCAATTCAAAGGCAGCAACCATATCGGAACCCATGTGGATGCCCCCTATCACTATGATTCAGCTGGTTTGAAAATCGCAGATCTTCCCGTCGATCGATTTTCCGGTCAAGCTCTAGTCGTTTCCATAAAAGATGACCCTGTCATCACTAAAAAGGTGTTGGAAGACTTGGACTTGAGTAAGGTAAGTAAAGTTTTATTCCATACGGACAGTTGGAAAGACCGCACCCGCTTCCCTGAGCGATACACGGTCATTGGTGATGATGTAGGTCCATTTTTAAAGAAGCAAGGCATCGACCTTATCGGCATCGATACTCCTTCTGTTGACCCTGAAACGAGTAAAGAGTTGAAAGGCCATCACACGCTGTACCAGAATGATATCCTGATTCTTGAAGGGATTGATCTTTCTCAGGTGTCGCAAGGAGTTTATGAGCTTTTTGCTTTTCCATTAAAAATGGAGCAAGCCGACGGCAGCCCCGTCCGCGCCGTCTTACGAACCATCGAAGCATCATAGCCTCAAATAAACATCCCGTAATCATGTCTTCCAAGATACTGACATATAGCTGAAGATTTTGTACTAAAAACACCTAGGGAGCCCCTAGGTGTTTTTAGTGTAAGCCTATATTATTTCTTCGTGATTCGTTGATCGATCGCCATCTTCTTCGCTACTTTTGGTGCGAGCCAAATCATTGGCAGTAGAAGAATGGATACTGGAACAGCTGTGACGACAATGAAGTTTTGCAGCTGTGTAATCCCACTGTCTCCTGTAATTAACAGAATCACAGCGATCGCGCCCATCAATACGGCCCAGAAGATTCTAAGCCAGCTTTGTGGGTTTCCTTCTCCTGTGACAGCCATGGCAATCGTGTAGGACATGGAGTCACTCGTCGTTACGACAAATAGGATCGTTAGAAGCAAGAATAGCGGCGAAATCACGCTTGCCAATGGGAACTGTTCTGTAATGGCAAACATAGCTGCCGGGTTGCCTGCTTCATTCAGTGCGTTGGATACAGACCCAGGATTGTTCAATTCAAAGAAGATTCCGGATCCACCTAGGACTGTAAACCAGAACGTAGAAATAACAGGAGCAAAAACAGATACGGCAATGATGATCTCTCTTATTGTCCGGCCTCTTGAAATACGGCTGACAAGAATGGCCATCATCGGTCCATACCCGATGAACCATCCCCAGAAGAATACGGTCCATAGAGATAGCCAACCTTCATCTCCTCGATACGTACTCATAGGAATGAATTGATCAACATAATAACCGAATCCTGCTAAGAAGTGGTCGATGATAAAACCACCTGGTCCAAAGATGACGATGAACGCCATTAGCCCAATGGCCATGCGGACGTTGAAGCTACTTAAAAATTGTATCCCTTTATATAAACCAGTGACTGCTGAAATTGTAGAGATGATTACAACGGCAAAAATAATGGAAAACTGCGTGCTGAACTGATTAGGTATCCCAAAAATTTCCTGAAGTCCGTAGCTCGCCTGCAGACCAAGGAAACCAATTGGACCGATCGTCCCTGCCGCTACAGCAATGACGGAGAAGGCATCAATGATCGTCCCTAACCAGCTGTGGCGTAATTTTTCGCCGAAAATCGGATAGAGCAACGTTCTAGGCTTCATTGGCATTCCTTTATGATAGTGACCATACATCATGACGACAGCACTAATCGTACCAAGAATAGCCCATGCCAGGAATCCCCAGTGCATAAAGCTTTGCGCGAGGGCCGGGTTGATTGCTGCTTCTGTCCCGGCTTCAATTCCAGACTGAGACGGGGGTACAGTCAAAAAGTGCCACATCGGTTCAGCGGCAGCCCAGAAAACACCTCCGCCGGCCAACAGTGTGGCCATAATGATGGATAGCCATTTGTATAATCCCAGTTCAGGCTTTTCCATATCCCCCATTCTTATTTTTCCATAACGGGAAAAGGCTAAATATAATCCAACAAAGAATGTAGCAAGCATGAGCACTTGCCAAAAAGCTCCGAAGTACTTGGCTGACCATGCGAAGCTTTCACTAACGATCATTTCAATCAAATCAATATCAATGAGTGCAAGAATAACGAAAAGGACTAATAATCCTCCACTTATTACAAATACCGGCCAGTCAATACGGCCTGAGGTTTTATTTTCCATAGTTGTCTCCTTTAATTCATAATGTGTTTGAATGCACAATTTACAACTTTATCACTCTTTTTATTATGGTGTAAAGATATTTCCTTTATCCTTTAGGGAAATGATTTTTGAGAAGAACGGCATGAAAAAGGCGATCCCTAGCAAGAGATCGCTTCTCTTTAATCTTCTTTGGACTCTACCTTATGATCTTCCTGTATGTTCTGACATTCCTTACAAAGATTAATCTCTCGCTCTTCTTTGATCTGAAGCGGTTTGCCACAACGCTGGCACTCATCATAGTTATTCGGATTTGTTTGAAATCCCGGCATTTCATTACTTCCATCGTTATACATACAAGTTCATCTCCTTTTTCTTTCACCTTTTCTTTTCTTATTCCCTATTCGCTTTTCGTTAATCATCTCGTCATTTCCTTTGCCGCGGTCATTCCAGACAATATCACCCCAAGTGTTCCCGCTCCTGGGAAAACCGTATCCCCGCACTGATAAACGTCCGGAATCCCGGTGCGAATGGAATAACTGTTGAGCCAGCTGTATTTTCCCGTTGGCATGTATCCACCCACTTTTCCATATTTCCTTCTCAACCACTTTTGAAAAGTAATCGGAGTCCCGGGAAGAACAAAGTCTAACTTTTCCTTAAAACTCGGGAAGTAAAAATCCACCGTATCCAGGAGTCGATTCTTCATTTGTCCTTTATCCGCTTCATATTGTTCCGAATTCCACCAGGGTGAAATGGATGTGTGAGTAGAAATCGTCAATGAGCGCTTTCCGACAGGTGCCATCGACGAATCTCGAGGGTCAGATAATGACATTAAAAACTGTCCACCATCATGGAGGTCGTCCGGTTTTTGTGGGTCAATAAACTGATGATACATGGCGTCTTCTCCCTCAAAAACCGCCCCGTCCACACCTCCATGAATGATAAACGCTCCCCATGAATCCCTTTTTTCTTCTTTTAACGCTTTAATATAGGACTGTTCACCCATCTCCTTTGATACCGTATCATGGAAGTTGTGAACAGAATTGTTCAACAGTACCTTTTGCGCTCGAAATACTCGATCACGTTTCGTATGAAATTCAAAATGTTGTCCGCTTTTCTCTACTTTATGAATCGGATGACGCATATAAAGGTCGCTCCCTGAATTCTTAATGAAAGATGCCAAACGTTCGGCAACCGCTGCAAGACCTCCATGTACAGCATAAGCGCCTTTATGGAAGGTTTGTAACGCAGCATAACCCAAAAACGCAGGGCAATATTCAACGCTTGTTTGTACGCTATCCATCAACTCACCATTCAAAAACACGCGGAAAAGACGATGGTTATGAAGGCCATACTTTTTCAAACGATCTTCTACCGTCTGGTTCATGAATGGGAGAAGTTTCATTGCATCTTTGTTCACGAAAGGTACCAAATGCATGAAATCTTTTAAGGTTCGTGGAGGAAATACAGGAAGATCTTCTGTTAACTGATCGACTATCGCTCCCACCCTATATACTTCATCATAGAACGACTGTATAGCGGAAGATTGGGTTGGGAAGACTCGTTGAATCTCTTCATACCAGCGGCTTCGCTCACGAAAATAGTGAATGGTGCGATCCGGCATGTGAATATCCATGATCGTATCCAATAACGTCATGGCAGGAGGATCGATGTTTAACTGATCGAAGAGTCGATGGAGAACCCCTCCCTCTTCAAATCCCATTCCAAGGGTTGCCCCTGACTGAAAACGGTAGCCGTTTCGTTCGAATTTGCCTGCGCTACCCCCAAGTTCATTGGAGGCTTCAAAGACAGCAACTTTCATTCCTTTTTTGGCGAGTGTAGCTGCAGCTGCCAGCCCACCAAAGCCTGCACCTACAACTCCAACATCATAAATCATCCGCTCACCTCCCTCCCCTTCTTTTCCCCTATCTCCACCTTTTTAGGCGTAACGAATGTTCTTGAAGTATATGGCAGGATTGTGGAAGACTTGATTTCGAGACTTTGGTGGGGTTCTAGGGGCTCCGGGAAAAGGTTCGCTTTCCATGGGGCGGGCGCTGAGCCTCCTCAGGCTACGCCTTCCGGGGTCTCAGCTGTCCCGCACACCCCATAGGAGTCTCACCGTTTCCCTCCGCCCCTATACCAAATGAGGTTCTCGAAACCCCTCTTATAGTAAACTGCCTAGTTGTGTTGTGTAACCCTGCTTAAACTGCGTCGAAATAGGATTATTAACCATAAAAACTCCTATTACTGGAAGGTAGTTTCGAGAATCTCTTCCGGCAAGTGGGCGGAGGGGAATGGCGAGACTCCTGCGGGAAAAAAGTGCTTGGTGAGACCCCACAGGACGCAGTCCGAGGAGGCTCAAAAGGATAGAGGAAGTTCGATTAAGTTCGGCACGTCCTGTGCCAACATCGAACGACCCCACATCGTGTGGGGCCCCGCGGAAAGCGAGCCATTCCCCGCAGCCCCCATCCACTCAACAAAAGTCTCGAAACTGAGTCTTTCACAATCGGGAGCTTTAGTGGAGAAAATTTATGGATTTATTGAAGAAATTTGTATTTTTGCAGACCTTTTGAATGAGACGCTCGTCTAATGAACAGGAAAGGAGAGGAAAGCCTGGTGTCCGGACATACACAAACTCATTACACACGCGAGGAAGCGGTTGAGTACATAATGAACCAGTACGGAGAATCGTTGAAACGAACCATTTTTACATATGTGAAAAATCACCATACCACAGACGATATCTTTCAGGATGTTCTCCTGCAGATTTATCGTAAGTGGGACAGGTTCAACGGAGATTCCCAATTGAAGACATGGGCGATGAGAATCGCCATCAACCGATGCAAAGACTATTTACGTTCCCCTATTCACCGCATCAAAATCGCTACAGATAAATGGCGCGAGCAAAAAGACCCGAACTACACGGAGCAAAAAGTCGTCCAAAAGGAACAGTGGGATGAAATAGCGGAAGCCATCCTTCATCTCCCTATCAAATACCGGGAAGTCATGATTCTGACTTTCCAGCAAGATATGACGCAGAAACAGATTGCTGAAGCGACCGGCACACCTTTAAGCACGATCAAAACAAGGATGCAGCGTGCACGTCAACTGCTTAGAGAAAAGGCAGATGAAGGAGGGATAGACCCGTGGATCATCAACAAATAAAAAAAGCCATCAACCGTCATATTGGCGAGGATCCTTTATTCACAGATAAAGATAAAGAGCGCTTTTATAAAAACAAGCCGAACCGACGGCAACGGTTCCCTGGTGCTCCGAAAATTGTTACGGTCCTTCTTGCTTTCTTTGTTTTAAGCGGATCCTTTTATACCTTTATAAAGACGGACTGGTTTGAGCAACCTTCTTCACCGACGCAAGAAGAAAAAGAACCAGTAGAAGAAACGCCTCCTGCACCTGATCCAGAAGAACCTACCCATGTAAAGGTTGAGAAACTTAAAGAAGTCATTGTCTCTATGCCGAGCAAAAGCAAAATGAAAGTCGCTATTGATCAATTTGAAGGTACGGAAGTTGAATCCAAAGTAGCAGATACAGAGAATGCAAATGGAAACGAGTATGAGTTGTTTGAGAGTTATTATGCATTCGCAAGCCGAAAAGAACCAGGAAATCCACCTGCTTACGACGGCCCTCTCCCTCCCCCAAAAGATGCCTTTAAAAATGATGAGATAGAAATTTCTATGAAGCTTAACTGGGTAGAGGGGGGAGATCGGACTTACCTAAATGAAGCGACACTCCTTTACCTATCAGAAGAAGGGGATCTGATCGAAGAAAACTACAAAGTACACGAGCGCGAGCGAAATTTCATCAAAGTTAAAAATCCTAATGAACCCGTTGTCATGGACGACTTAATCCTTGCCTCCATTGCAAGATCTGTAGATAAAGAGCCGGAGGCCATTACTAAGCGCGACCTATTGTATTTAGAAGAATTGACGATTAACGCCTCCCATTTGAGCGGCATCTATGAAGTAGACGAAGATATTGAATATTTTAAAGCGATGCAGTCGCTCTTCGTGCTGAAGCTAAATCAAGCCATCATTCCAGGGGAGTTATTAAAAGAAGTTCCTTACTTGGATCAAGCAACCTTCATCGGTCCTACCGTCGACGATTTGAGTCGTGTCAAAGAAGGGCTGCAAACCATCACGTACTTGAATTTAATTAATTCCTCATTTAGAGGAACGGCTGAAGACATTCTTGAGCTGAAATCTTTGAACATCGTCAGGGTCGATCCTGCCGTTGTTCCTAATTACGAAGATTTACAATTTGAAGGTATGGACGTTCGGTGGTAATAAACAGAAAAAACATAATAGGGTACGGGGACCTGCTTCCGACCGGAGGCGAGCTTCAATCCCCTTCCCTACTTATATGAGGTATAGGATTTTAAAAAGGAGGAATTTCCATGTGTGGAATTGTTGGAATTTTCAATAAAAATGGCATTGAGAATCATGCTCTCATCCAGGACATGATGGAAAAAATTCATCACCGCGGACCAGACAACCAAGGTTCATACACAAACAGAGAAATCAGTTTAGGTTTTCAGAGACTGACGATTATCGATGTTTCTGAAAATGGTAATCAACCGATGTTTAGTGAAAATGAACGGTATGTGATGGTATTCAATGGAGAAATCTATAACTTTCAAAACTTAAGAGAGGATTTACTTTTACAGGGGCACACGTTTCATAGCCAGGCGGATAGTGAAGTTGTCCTTCATGGATATGAGCAATACGGCACGGATATTTTGCAGAAGTTACGGGGGATGTTCGCTTTTTCCATATGGGACAAAGTTGAAAAACAACTCTTCATTGCCAGAGACTCATTCGGGATCAAACCGCTTTATTATACACAGGAAACGACAGACGGATCCTTCTTATTTGGGTCTGAAATCAAATCGTTTCTTGCTCACCCTCAATATTGCAAGTCCTTCAATCAGGAAGCACTGCAACCTTATCTCACCTTTCAATATTCGGCTATGGAGGAAACATTTTTCAAGGGCGTTTACAAACTTCCTCCAGGCCACTATATGATCCATGATGGGAATGTTTTTGAAATAAGACCCTACTGGGAGCCTTCTTATTCTGAGCAGACAACGGATTTAAACGAAGCCATTGAGAAAATCCAGGAAGCGATGGATGATTCCATCCGTCATCACAAAATCAGTGATGTGGAAGTAGGGTCGTTCCTTTCCGGAGGCATTGATTCAAGCTATGTGACGAGCTTATTGAAACCGAATAAAACGTTCTCGATCGGCTTTGAAGATTATGAAGGCATGTTTAATGAAACGAGACTCGCTGAAGAGTTATCACAAAAAATAGCAGTCGAAAACCATAAACGGTTAATTTCAGCGGATGATTTTTTCCAGGCGGTTCCGACCATTCAGTATCATATGGATGAACCTCATGCGAACTTGTCTTCCGTCCCTCTTTTCTTCTTAAGTGAATTGGCTAAAGAACATGTAACGGTCGTTCTCTCAGGAGAAGGAGCCGATGAACTTTTCGGAGGATATGATTGGTATAAGATCAGCCCTGAACAGAAGATTTATGAAAAAGTGCCGTTCGCGATTCGCAAATCCATTGCCACTGTTTCTTCTAAGCTTCCTAAAAATAGGATCACCACCTTTTTGACAGGTGGTGGAGAGAAGATTGAAGAAAAATTCATCGGACATGCGAAAGTCTTCCGCCCTGAGGACGCTCACGAAGTCCTAAAACCCGCTTACCGGCAGAATCGTAAACCAGCAGACCTTTTATCAGACACCTATGCCAAAGTTTCCGGGGCGAATGATTCGACGAAGATGCAATACGCAGATCTTCATCATTGGCTTCCTGGGGATATCCTTCAGAAAGCTGATAAAATGAGTTCCGCTCACTCTCTTGAGTTACGCGTTCCCTTTTTGGATGCAAAAGTAATGGATGTCGCGTCTTCCCTCGCTCCTTCTTTAAGAGCCAATGGCAAGGACACGAAATATGCACTGAGAGAAGCAGCTAAGGCTGTGCTCCCTGAAGAATGGGCGAACCGTAAAAAAGTCGGTTTTCCAGTTCCTATCCGGGATTGGCTGAAACAGAAAAAATACTATGACTTGGTGAAAGCATCTTTAACGTCTGAAACAGCTCAGGAATTTTTCCACACCGCTTCATTAGTCCAGTACTTGGACGACCATTATGAGGGAAAAGGAAATCATCATCGTTATATTTGGACCGTCTATGTGTTTATTCAATGGTATGATGTCTATTTTGGAAAAGAGGTGCACCTTCAAGAAGAAGAAAACCATCTCGCTTATGCATAACAAAACCGGCAGCTTTTTAGACGCTGCCGGTTTTCGTTTATTTATTCAAATGTAATGGCCCAGCTTCCTTTACGCATGACGGATTCTGTCGTCCCGTCCGCAAGTACACCATCAATATCAAGCTCACCGGATCCCATCATGAAATCAACGTGGGATAAACTGTCATTCACACCATGTTGATCAAGTTCTTCTGCGCTCATATCTGACCCGCCTGTCATGTTATTCGGGTAAGCTTTTCCGAGGGCAAGGTGACAAGAAGCGTTCTCATCATAAAGCGTGTTATAGAAAATCAGACCAGATTGAGAAATCGGGGACTCATGCGGCACAAGCGCCAGTTCTCCAAGTCTGCGTGAACCTTCATCTGTTTCCAGAAGGTGCTTGAGTGTCTCTTCGCCTTCTTCCGCTGTGAAGTCAACAACTTTCCCCTCTTTGAACGTCAAGGTGAAATTGTCGATGACGTTTCCACCATAGTTCAACGGTTTCGTGCTGGAAACTTTTCCATCTACTCCATATTTATGAGGAGCTGTGAATACTTCTTCTGTCGGCATGTTCGGGTTGAATTGTACTTTTCCTTCAACCGTCTTCGCAGGTCCACCCTTCCAAATGTGTCCTTCAGGCAGAGCTACTTCGAGGTCCGTACCTGGAGCTTTGTAAATCAACTTCTGGTACTGTTTCTTATTCAAGTATTCACGAGCTTTGATCAATGTTTGGTTATGCTCTTCCCATGCAGCTACCGGGTCCTCACGATCGACACGGACAATGCTGAAGATCTGCTCCCAAAGCTTCTCAACCGCTGTATCTTCCTCTTCTCCAGGGAAGATCTTTTGTGCCCACTTAGGAATAGGGATACTGACAATCGACCATTGAATACGATCATTCATCGTATAATCACGGAACTTGGACATCGCTTCTGATCTCGCTTTGGTAGCAGCTGCGACTTTGCTTGCATCAATGCCTTTCAAAAGATCAGGGTCTGTAGAGCGAATTGAAAGGATCGCCGCTCCCTGCTCAGCAAAGTACGTGTACTGCTGTTTCTGCCATTCTGGAACGTCCGATAACGTCTCCTGATCAGCATGTTCATATTTCAGGCGCGTCAGTTCATCGTCACCCCAGTTAATATGTACATCTTTCGCACCCATTTCGAAAGCTTTTCTTGCGACGATGCGTGTAAAGTCCGCTCCAGCAATCGTGGAGTTAATCATTAGCAATTGATCTTCTTGCAAATTGACACCTGTACGTAAGGCTAATTCTGCATATTTTTCCAAGTTTTCTTTGCTTGGCATTTTCATGATTACATTCCTCCTGTCAATGCTTGTATCCGTATTCATTATTCCATAAAACGCACGGAACTACAAAAATAAGCCAATCCTCATTATAAAAAAAGAGAGCGGAAAACAACGGTTCTCCACTCTCCACTCAATCATTCTTCCTCTACTCCTTCAATAATCAAGGAAAGCTCTTCCCACCGCTCCATCTTGGCTTCCAATTCGGATTCGGCTTCATCTTTTTCCTTTGAAAGTTCCTGGACACGATCGTAGTTCGTCGCTTCTGCCGCGAGCTGCTCATCAAGAAGCTCAACCTTCTCCTCCAAAGCGGAGATTTCGTCTTCAATCGTCTCCCATTCCTGCTTCTCTCGATAGGATAACTTACGTTTTCGATTCGCACGGCGTGTATCTTCCTGAGTGGAAGGCTTCTTGTTCACCTGTTCCACTTTCTTCTCATCTTTTCTCTTTTCAAGGTATTCCGTGTAATTGCCGTGAAACTTCCGAACGTCTCCATCTCCTTCAAAAGCTAACAGACGGTCAACGACACGATCCAAGAAATAACGGTCGTGTGAAACCGTGATGACAACACCTGGGAACTGTTCCAAGTAGTCTTCCAGCACACTTAACGTCTCCGTATCGAGGTCGTTAGTCGGTTCGTCTAAGAAAAGGACATTCGGTTCGCTCATCAGAACCCTAAGCAAATACAAACGACGGCGCTCTCCTCCAGAAAGGCGCTTAATATACGTCCACTGTTGCGGACGTGGGAATAAGAAACGCTCAAGCATCTGTTCTGCTGTAATTTCATCCCCATCGGCTGTCGTAATGACTTCCGCTACTTCTTTGATATATTCAATGACTTTTAGACTTTCATCAAGCTCTCCATGGTCCTGTGTGTAATAGCCTATTTTGACGGTCGAACCGATGTGGACACTTCCGGTTTCCGGTTGAATGCGTTCAGCCATGATGTTCAGCAACGTTGTTTTGCCTGATCCATTCGGGCCGATGATTCCGAGTCTTTCTCCCGGCACGACAAGGTAATCTAAATCATCGATGAGCGGTTGATCTCCAAAACTGTGCGTGATTCCCTCCAACTCTATCACCTGGTTTCCTAATCGCGTAGAACCGATCGCCATATCCACATTTTCCTTCTTCGTATCAAAGGTTTCTTCCTTCATAGCTTCCACGCGTTGTTTACGAGCTTTTTGTTTCGTCGTTCTCGCTTTCACACCAGCTTTCAACCAGGCCAGCTCTCTACTTAGCGTATTTTGGTGCTTTTGTTCAGCCTGACGCTCCCATTCTTCTCTTTCCGCTTTTTTTTCGAGGAATGTTTCATAGTTTCCCTCATAAATATACAAGCGACTCTTGTCTAGTTCATAAATCAAATTCGTCACACGATTCAAAAAGTATCTATCGTGCGTGACGACGACGAGTGATCCTCTATAGGAAGCTAAATACTCTTCCAGCCACTCAATGGTTTCATTATCAAGATGGTTCGTAGGCTCATCCAGCAACAGCAAGTCAGCCGGCTGGATCAGGGCTTTCGCAATGGCAACCCTTTTTTTCTGTCCTCCAGAAAGTTCGCTGATCTTCTTATCGAAAAACTCGATCCCCAACTTGGATAGAACCGTTTTGGCCACCGTGTTGGCTTCCCAGGCCCCTTTTTCATCCATCTTTTGCTGAAGGTCCAGCATACGTTCCTGGACTTGTGGATCCTCCGGATGAGCTGCTAAGTCTAATAGAACTTTTTCATAGGCTCTCATGACAACCATGATCTCCGCATCACCGTGATAGATTTGCTCAAGAACTGTATTGCTCTCATCTAATTCCGGTTCCTGCGGCAAATATTCCACCGTGAAGTCCTTCGCGTGATCCATATCCCCTGAATCTCCACTCTCTAAGCCTGCGAGAATTTTCATAAGTGTGGATTTCCCTGTACCATTCACTCCAATCAGGCCGATCCGTTGTTGATTGGATATCGTGAAGGTGAGGTCGTCGAACAGATCTTTATCTCCATAACTTTTACTCAATTGATTGACTGATAGTAAACTCATTCCGCTCATTCCTTTTACTGAATATCTCTGTCCATCATATCACATCTGCATGTATGAAGACTGATGTAGCGTTTCTACTCTCGTTTGGCGCGATTCGTACCTCGTTTGGCGCGATTCGTACCTCGTTTGGCGCGATTCGTACCTCGTTTGGCGCGATTCGTACCTCGTTTGGCGCGATTCGTACCTCGTTTGGCGCGATTCGTACCTCGTTTGGCGCGAACGGGCATCCTATAAATGGATGCCCGTCCGCGCCATAAGAAAAACAGCCTCTGGAACGAAATCCTGAGGCTGTTTATGTTTGTTATCCTTGTTCTTTCTCCGAGGATTGATCTCTTCTCCAGTATTCCATCCCGTCGACACCCGGGAGATGATCTTGATAAAAGACCGGATCTTTTCCTGCTTTCTTTTGCTTACGATAATCTTTCAATGCAGCATAAGCTACAGATGACAATCGGAAAATAGCATACAAGTTAATCAACGCCATGATCCCCATCGTCAAGTCAGCTAGGGACCATACAAGACCAAACTCCGCAATCGCACCGAACATGACCATAAGCAGCACAGCCACTCGGTAAATAAAGATAGCTGGTTTGCTCGTTTTGATGAATTCTATGTTCGTCTCCCCATAGTAATAGTTTCCTATGATCGAACTGAATGCGAAAAGGAAGATCGCTACAGCAATAAAATTAGCCGCCCATGCACCGAGTTCAGATTCAAACGCTTCCTGGGTCAGTTGAATTCCATCAAGGTCTGTGCCTACATAATCTCCAGCAAATAGAATGATGACGGCAGTGGCACTACAAATAAGTAAGGTATCCGTGAATACCCCCAATGTCTGAATCAAACCTTGTTTGACAGGGTGCGTAACTTCAGATGTAGCGGCTGCGTTTGGCGCACTACCCATACCTGCTTCGTTGGAGAACAATCCACGTTTGATTCCAATTAAAATCATACCACCGAAAGTACCTCCAGCAACTTCACGAAAACCGAAAGCACCAGCGAAAATTTGTCCAAACATCGTTGGCACCTGTCCGATGTTCACAACTAGAACGTATGCAGCAAGGATGATATAGAAAATAGCCATAATCGGAATGATAAACTGAGTCACTTGAGCAATTCGTTTTAAACCACCAAATATGATAAGAGCAACAATAAAGGTAAGAATCCCTCCAAGAAGCCACTTGTCCATATTAAAGGAATTTTCAAAAGCTAGACGAATTGTATTGGATTGCACGGAGCTGAAAACTAACCCGTACGTAAACGTAATGGTTATCGCAAAAACAATACCAAGCCCTCTGTTCTTCAACCCTTTTTCAATATAATAGGCCGGGCCACCTCGATACTGATTTTTTTCAGGGACTTTGTAAATTTGTGCAAGGGTACTCTCAATAAAGCTTGACGCTCCTCCAAGAATAGCTACAATCCACATCCAGAAAACGGCGCCGGGACCACCGACCGTTATCGCAGCGGCAACCCCTGCCAAGTTTCCCGTACCGACACGTGAAGCGGTACTAATGGCAAAAGCCTGGAACGGAGAAGTTCCTTTTTTGCCCTCAGCAGAAATGGATCGCTTATCAAAGAGAACACGAAACATTTCTGGTATGTATGTAAACTGGGCAAAGTTCAGTTTGATCGAAAACCATAATCCTAAGCCGAGCAAGGCGGCAACAAGAATGGTCCCCCACATCCAGTCGTTCAGAAAAGTAAGTATATCTTCCACCATAACCTTCACCTCTCTAAGTATTATTTTCCATTTTAAGTCATTTCCCATAATCGCTTACAAACAAACACACAACTACAAGAACTCAACTATTTTACCACATGTGCTCCACTGCCCTCTACTTCCTATTTAATGAAATCCCCCTACTTCCCTAACGCTCCCGGCTGCTAGACTCCCGTGGGAGAAAGAAGATAGGTGAGATCCCGCAGGACGTAGTCCGAGGAAGCTCACCACTCCCCCACAGGAAAGCGAGCAGCTTCCCAGCCAACCCTGACGCTCAACCCAAGCAACGCTCCCCCCCCGAAACATCTCGAAATCGAGTCTTCCACAATCCTGCCATATGGCGTAATAGAACATTAGAACCACCTAATACTCTAAATGAAAAAAATTCTCAATATTCGCTTGACTTCTTTGTTCAATCTATTAGAATTGAATCTGGAATGAAAATCATTATCAATGATTGATAAAATACTTACATAAGAGGTGGAAAGAACATGAGAAACAAATGGTTTTTAATGAGCTTCATCCTTATCCTTTCTATGTTCGTGCTCGCTGCTTGCGGCGGAGACGATCAGGAAGAAGCAACAGACTCAAATGAAGAAGAAACAACAAACACAGAAGAAAATAGCGAAGAAAATGCGTCAGAAGAAACTGGCGGAGAGGTCAATCTATATACTGGCCGCCACTATGACACAGACCAGGAACTTTACGACAAGTTCGAAGAAGAAACTGGCATTAAAGTGAATGTGATTGAAGGAAAAGACGATGAATTGATTGCTCGTCTTGACCGTGAAGGCGAAGCTTCTGAAGCCGACCTTTTAATTACAGCTGATGCTGGACGTCTGCACCGCGCAAAATCCCAAGACCTTTTGCAACCCATTGAAAGTGATGTACTAAGTGAAAACATTCCGGAAAAATTCCGTGATGAAGACAACAATTGGTTTGGATTGACAAAACGTGCTCGTGTCATTGCTTACCACAAAGAACGCGTAAATGAAGAAGACATTCAAACTTACATGGACCTAACAAAAGATGAATTCCAGGACAAAGTCTTAATTCGTTCATCTTCTAACATTTACAACCAGTCCCTTGTCGCTTCTATGATTGCAACAGAAGGTGAAGAAGCTGCGAAAGAATGGGCACAGGGCATCGTAGATAACATGGCACGTGACCCTCAAGGCGGAGACCGTGACCAGGCAAAAGCTGTGGCTGCCGGTGAAGGTGATGTAGCCGTTATGAATACCTACTACATGGGTAAAATGTTGAAGTCTGAAGATGAAGAAGAAGTCAAAGTTGCTGAACAGTTAGGAATTATCTTCCCGAACCAGGATACAACGGGTACTCACGTAAACATCAGTGGCGTAGGTGTGACAGCAAGCAGCCAAAACACAGAAAACGCGCAGAAGTTTATTGAGTTCCTTTCCAAAGAAGAAGCACAAAAACAATTTGCTGAAGCAAACTATGAATACCCAGTCAACCCTAATGTAGAGCCTTCTGAGCTTCTGCAAAGCTGGGGTGAGTTCAAGGAACAGGACATTCGTCTGAATGAACTTGGTGAGAACAACGACCGTGCGATTCAGATCATGAATGAAGTCGGCTGGAAATAATAAGCCTTCTAACCGCATCATGCCTCCCATGATGCGGTTTTTCTATACAAAACAGTTGAGAACTGTTATCATTAAAGCGGACTCAACCTTGAATGAAGAAAGCTCACCGGCTTTTTTCATTCAAGGCTGAGCGATTGGTAGGATAAAGGACGTGTCACGCTTGAATTTACGTAAGCTTCCTGGATATATGAATATTTGGTCGATCCTCAGTCTAGCGATTGTCATCTTGATTCTCATTCCCAACGTGACTATCCTATTCAACTTCTTTACTCAAAAAGCGGAAAACTGGAATCACATCCAGGAATACATCTTGCCGGATCTATTAAAAAATACCGGCTTGCTCATTGTTTTCACAGGGATATTAACCATCATCATCGGCACGAGTTTAGCATGGATTGTATCGGCTTATGACTTTCCTATGAAAAAGTTCTTTAAATGGGCGCTGATTTTGCCACTGGCCATCCCCCCATATATTGCAGGTTACACATACAATGGAATTTTGAACTATACTGGCGTCATTCAAACGACATTAAGAAACAACTGGGGCATTGAGGTGGATCAAGTCTACTTCAACATTCTCAACCTGCCGGGGGCCGTCTTTATATTTACGCTCTTTCTCTTTCCATATGTGTACACAATCACAAGAGCTTTTCTAGCTAACCAGTCCGCATCACTCATTGAAAATGCCAGGCTCCTCGGCCGCTCTCCGATAGATATCTTTTTCAGGGTGGTCCTCCCTATTTCCCGTGGGGCAATTGTCGGCGGCGTGAGTCTTGTGCTTTTAGAAGTATTGAACGACTACGGGGTTGTCCAATATTTTGGTGTGCCGACTTTCAGTACAGCGATTTTTCAAACATGGTTTGGGATGAATGATCTCAATTCAGCCATCAAATTATCGGCGACCCTCATGTTCATCGTATTTGCCATCCTTACTTTAGAAAAAGTGCTCCGCGGCCGTAAAAAATATGCATCGACAACGGCTAAAGCTCGCCCTCTCCACCCTACTCGATTACAAGGTTGGAAGGCATGGGGAGCTTTTGGGTACTGTTTGTTTATTTTCTTATTAGGGTTTCTTATCCCATTCGTCCAACTCGTCGACTGGATGTTGTTAACTTTTGAAAAAATCGCGTCACCCGAATTTACGACACTCATATGGAATTCACTTCTTGTCTCTTTCGTTGGTGCCTTATTGATCGTCTTGTTCGCTGTGATTATTGGTAACTTTGCCAGAATGCATCAGAGCGCATTATCAAAATCCGCAGCAAAAGTGACGATCTTAGGGTATTCCATTCCGGGAGCCGTCATCGCGGTCGGGATCAGTACCGTTTTCATTGGTTTAGATAGTGGTCTTTCACGTTTTTATGAGGCTACCGGCTTGGAAAGCCGCCTATTCTTGAGTACGAGCTTGATCATCTTAATCTCTGCATACATCATTCGCTTCCTTGCGATTGGGTACAATTCCATCGAATCAGGTTTTGATAAAATCGGAAATAAGTACACGGAAGCTTCAAGGATGCTCGGCATGAACATGACACGCACCTTTTTCAAGGTCGATTTGAAAATGATCAAAGCCCCGCTCATCAGTGGGTTTCTGCTCGCTTTTATCGAAATCATCAAAGAATTGCCTCTCACCTTGATTTTGCGTCCGTTTAACTTTGGAACGCTATCGACGAATGCCTTTAAGTACGCGAGTGACGAGCAGATTCATGAGGCTGCTCTTGCCTCCATCATCATCGTTGTCATCAGTGCCATTGCCGTTTTTGTTTTTCATCAAGTTTTAGAAAAGGAGTCGAATTGATATGTACGTTCAAATCAAAGATCTCTGTTTCGGTTATAAAAACGCAAAGAATTTGACGATCCACCATTTCAACCTCGATATCGAACAAGGAGAAATCATCTCCATTCTTGGTGAAAGTGGCAGTGGAAAAAGCACCGTGCTGCGCCTTTTGTGTGGTCTTGAGACACCTTCCAAGGGAACCATAAAAATCGGCAGCCAGACGATGACCGATGAACGGACGTTTGTACTCCCTGAAAAAAGAGGCATTGGCATGGTATTCCAGGACTATGCTCTATTCCCTCATATGACGGTTTATGAAAATGTTCAATTCGGATTAAAGAATTGGAAAAGAAAAGAAAGAAAGAATCGCGTGCATGAAGTGCTTGAACTTGTGAATATGAGCAGCTATGCAAAAAGATATCCCCATGAATTAAGTGGTGGACAGCAGCAGCGAATCGCTCTGGCCCGCTCCCTAGCACCGGAGCCTTCCCTTCTTCTATTGGATGAACCATTCAGTAATTTGGATGCAGACCTCCAAATCAAAATTAGAAGTGAATTGAAAGAAATCATCAAACAAACAGGCACGACTTCTATTTTCGTCACTCACGACCGAGAAGACTCAAGAGCCATTGCTGATCGCATTATTACAATGAGAGACGGAGCAGCCCACGATTGGGATTCCCTTTGTACAACGACCCGTGCTGAAGAAGAGGTGCGCAAACCGGAGCTCGTTCGGCTCAAATAGAGAAAAGCTTGGCTGCCGTTAACGGCAGCCAAGCTTTTTTTAGCAATCGCGTTTCCAAGGAAAGCTAGTACCAAACTTCTCAGCAAGCTCCTTGGATTCTTTCCTTCTGTTTTTCCGGTGTTCATGGCGCTTCTGCGCGTTCTCATGCAGCCACTTTTCTTCGTCTGATTCAGGATACACCCCTGGCACAGGGGAAGGTTCATTGGTCTCATCCACGGCTACCATGGATAGAAAAGCAGTCGTACAAACCTTTCTTTCACCTGTCAAAAGGTTTTCAGTCGTTGCTTTGACGAACACTTCCATGGACGTGTTATGTGTCCATGTTACGAATGCCTCCAGGCAAATGGTGTCTCCCTCAAAAACCGGCTGCAGGAAATCGACAGAATCTGTAGACGCCGTCACAACCGGCTTTCTTGCATGTCTGACAGCTGCAATCGCTGCTACATCATCAATATGTGCCATTAATTTTCCACCGAACAACGTTCCGTGACTATTGGTATCTGGTGGTAAAACGTGTGAACTTTTTACTGTTAATGAATCGATACAAGGTTTTGCTTCCATCCTGTATTCCTCACTTCCATATGGAATCGTTCTCTGCCTTCTATTATACCATGTTTGGTATTTCTCACTCTTTTTCACGGAATACAATTTCAAAAACTGCACCCGGCGTGCCTTTCCGGTTGTAGGCATGGATTTCCCCGCCACTCCGTTCAACGATCGCTCTGGATATGGCAAGCCCAAGCCCTGTTTCCCCTTCTTTTCCTTTAATAAAACGTTCGAAAAGTTGAGGGAGAAGTTCTTCTGGAATGCCAGGTCCGTCATCGAGCACTTTTACTCTATACAGACCTTGCTCTTTCTCTGTTGTCATTGTTACTGAACTCTCCGCATGTCTGACCGCATTGCTCAATATATTGATCATGGCCTGCAGCACTCTTTCCCTGTCAACGAATGTATAGTACGAATGAATATCTTCCGTTCTCAGTTCAATACCTTTTTCCTTAGCAAGTGGATACAACCGATCCCTCGCCTGACTAATCACTTCAGATATCTCCGTTCCTTCAGGGTTATACACGTCTTCGCTGCTGTCGAGCTTGGCCAGCAAAATCATTTCATTAACGATCTTTTTCAAACGCTCGGTCTCACTCACCATCACATTCAAACCCTTTTCTGCCGCCGCTCCTTCAAACACTCCATCCCTGATCCCCTCGGCGTACCCTTGAATCGACATTAAAGGCGTTTTAAGTTCATGTGAAGCATTTTGAAAGAACTGCTTTTGGGAGTGTATGTACCTGGAGAGCTCTGCAGCCATGTGCCTGAGGCTTTGCTCTACTTCACCAATTTCACCAGAAGCGTGTACTTTTTTTACATCAGAAAACTGACGCTTTTCGATCTTTTTCACTTCTTCTTTCAATTTTGTAAGAGGGGTCACGAGACGCCAGGTCAACACATAACTCACGATGATTGCAAGGAATAGACCAATGAGGAAAACAACAATCATACGTGAAGCAAAAACGGACTGGACCGCCTGTAAGTCATTAAGTGGCGTGGCCATAACGAGCACCTGACTCTCGTCTTTGCTCACAGGAAAATCATAAGCCACGTATTTTTCCCCCATCGTTTCCCAAACTTCCTGATCGATAAGTTCCTCTTCATAACGTTCCACCCAGGCATAGGCAACGACTGCCGGCATAGTCCTGAACAATATCTCGTCATTTTCCCGATCGAATAATAAAATCGGATAATTTCTGTCCTGCAATAGTTGGGAAAGTTCAGGGCTCCGTTCAGGATCTTGATCATTGATAATGTCCACAAGAAGATCCGCTCTCCCCTCAAGCTGTCGCTGTTCATCCTGAATGAGCATGTCCATTAGTAACGAGTAGATAAAAAATGCGGTGATGGACATGATGACGATGATTAACGTTGCAAAAGCGGCATTCAACTGATACAAAAGCTTCATGTACGCTTCTCCTTCAATCGATATCCGTGTCCCCAAACCGTTTCAATCGGCAGGTCTTTCATCTTTTTGCGTAATCGTTTGATCAGGTCGTCGACCGCACGATCACTTCCGTAATAATCTTCTCCCCAAACTTTTATTAACAGTTCTTCACGGGCAAAGGCGCGATTCTCCTGTGAAGCCAGGATTTTCAGCATTTCAAATTCCTTTGTTGTCACTTCAATCTCTTCACCCTGAAAATAAGCTTGTCTCTCTGCATCATTCAATTCAAGTTCACCAGCTACAATCGTGTCCTGCTCTTCACCTTCACTCGGCTTCATGGCCTGCCAACGCTTCAAGTGGCGCTTAGCCCTTGCCACCAACTCTCTTGGACTGAAAGGTTTGGTTAAATAATCGTCCCCCCCCAGTTCCAGACCTAGTATTTTATCGACCTCTTCATCTTTGGCAGATATAATAATAATCGGGACTTCTGATGTCTGACGGATTTTTTTACAGAACTCATACCCATCCATCCCAGGAAGCATGATGTCCAGCACCCAGAGATCAGGGGTCTGTTCCTGAAAAATATCCCAGGCCTTCTCTGCCGTATCGACAGCAATCACCTGGTACCCTTCTTTATTTAAATAACCTTCTACAATATCTCGAATATTCGGATCATCTTCTACAAGTCCAATCATCTGATTCATAGATGGTATCCTCCTCTATCCACATCTGCGTTTGCTTTATTCTCTCATATTTTTATGGATTACTCCTACATTACACACTTTTTCCACAATTACACCAAAGTCATTCCATATCTCTGTCGTAGAATATGAATTGTCAGAGGGAAACACCAAAGATAAACAGCGAATCTTTTTGAAAGGAGCGTCGTTTCTCTAATGTTTGATGAACAGAAGCGGAATGATAAGAAACAATACAAACGTTCCGGTATAGCTTTTAGTGTTTTAGGAGCCATTGCAGCTGTTTTTCTAGTTACAACCGTTTTTCAGTGGCAGGGCATTTCGATAGATATTAATACCGAAAAGCCGACAGCACAAGCCAATGAACTGAATCTCGGGAAAAACCAGGAGGAAGTGACTCAAGCAGTTAATGAAGCTTCCGAAGCGGTTGTCGGTATTAGTAATGTCGAGAATACAGGACAAGGCGCTAAAAAAGCCGGTACAGGTTCCGGGGTCATTTATAAGGAAGAAGGCGGAAAAGCTTTTGTTGCCACCAACCACCACGTCATCGAAAATGCTTCCGAACTTGAAGTTATTCTGAGTGATGGAACAAAAGTGAAAGCCGAATTAAAAGGTAGTGACCCTTTAACAGACCTGGCCGTTTTACAAATAGATAGCGAACATGTGCAAAAGGTTGCTGAATTAGGTAAAGCCAGTGACGTAGAGGTCGGGCAGACAGCCATTGCCATCGGTAACCCACTCGGCATGGAGTTCGCAGGATCCGTAACCAAAGGCATTGTCAGTGGATTGAACCGTAATATTCCAGTCGATATTAACGGTGATCAACAGCCAGATTGGCAGACCGAAGTCCTTCAAACCGATGCAGCCATCAACCCAGGTAACAGTGGCGGTGCGCTCATCAATCTGCAAGGCGAAGTCATTGGAATCAACTCTATGAAAATCGCAAAAGCAGAAGTTGAAGGAATTGGATTCTCTATCCCTATGGATGTTGCTAAACCTGTCATCGAAGATTTAGAGACAAACGGCGAAGTTGAACGTCCTTACATGGGAGTTTCCCTGCAAGACTTGAACCAAATCCCTAACCCTGTGTTACAACGTGAACTAGGGTTGCCAGAAGAAGTTACTCAAGGCGTCCTCGTCCAAGGCGTCGAAAAAGGCTCCCCTGCTGATGAAGCAGGACTCGAAAAATACGATGTGATCACCGCCATCGACGGCAATGAAATCGAGTCACTCATCAGCTTGAGACAATATCTCTACAACCAAGCACAAGACGGAGATACAGCCGAGCTTGAAGTGTACCGTGACGGCAAACCAACCACCGTCCAAATCACGCTAACCTCTCAATAATTGAACAGATATGAAGAATACGTGATGAAGAAAGAATGAAAAATGGAAACGCTGAAGGGAAGTCGACATCCAATAGATATGATCGATCCCCCCTCCAAATAGCTATTAGATTAAAGAATTCCCTTCAGCCTTTCTCGTGTTACAAAGGAAAACCAATACCAAAACAACCTCTCTCAAAAAGCCCTGCGCATATGCGCAGGGCTTTTTAATCTATTCAACTATACGGCAGGATTCTTGAAGACTCAGTTTCGAGATGTTTTCGCGGTTCGTTTGCCTTATTTGGAGTCAGGGGTGGCTGGGAAGCTACTCGCTTTCCTGTGGGGGAGCGCCGAGCTTCCTCGGACTGCGTCCTGCGGGATCTCGCCTGTCTCCTTCTCCCACGGGAGCTCGCAGCTTCCCAACCACCCCATTCCATGTAGGTGAGAAACGAACCCCTGTACCAAGATGAATGGTATCCCACTATCCAACAGTTAGAGGTATGAAGCGCTCTGGATCCAGCCTTTACGGTCTGTGGAGGGGTTTAATATGATCCACTTCTCTCATTCATACGAGCTGACTTCTAGCAGTGGTTTCGAGAATCTTCCATGGCAAAAGGGCGAAGGGGGATGGCGAGACTCCTGCGGGAAAAAAGTGCTTGGTGAGACCCCACAGGACGCAGTCCGAGGAGGCTCACCGCGCTCCCGCGGAAAGCGAGCTATTCCCCTCCGCCCCCATCCACTCAACAAAAGTATCGAAACGGAGTCTTCCACAATCGAAAACATTTTTGCAGATTAGAATGATTATAGGATTGGTGATAGTAGTCTTGAGACGGCTTCTTTGAAGCGGATCCATTTCGTCCTTGATTGATAGAGTTTAAGTGTAATCTCTGTCGACTCGACAATGTCCTCATGGAAACGGTCGGCTAAGGACTGTGCGACTTCTGGATGATACAAAAAGGCGTTCACTTCAAAGTTCAAACGGAAGCTCCGGACATCAATGTTGGCTGTACCTACGGAAGCAATTTTGCCATCAACGACGATCGTCTTCGCATGTAGGAATCCTTTTTGGTACACATAAATCCTGGCGCCTGCTTTTAACATATCTCCAATGTTTGAAAATGTTGCCCAGTACACGAATGGGTGGTCCGGTTTATTGGGAATCATGATTCTCACGTCTACTCCTGACAGGACCGCTACGCGTAGCGCATCAAGCAAGCTGTCATCAGGAATGAAGTACGGGGTCTGAATGTACACATACTCTTTGGCAGAAAGAATCATTTTCAAGTAGCCATGCTTGATTTGTTCCCACTCCGAATCAGGACCACTGGAGACGATTTGCATACCCACATCGCCTTTAGGTTTGGCCTGGTAATATCTCTGTTCATAGACGATATCTCTGCTTGAAGCGTGATTCCAATCAAGGATGAAGCGTGTCTGCATGTTATTCACCGCTTCTCCTTCCACGCGTAAATGGGTATCCCGCCAATATCCGAACCTTTTATTAAAGCCCAAATATTCGTCACCGATGTTGAAGCCGCCGATATACCCGATCTCACCGTCGATAATCGCAAGCTTTCTATGGTTCCGGTAGTTAATTTTCATATTCACTTTAGGGATAAAGGAAGGGAAAAACGACTCGACTTGCACACCAGCTTCTTTTAAGCTCCGCTTATATGAACGCTTCAATAATCTTGAACCCATGTCATCATACAAGAGCTTGACTTCCACACCTTCCATGGCCTTCCTTTTCAATACATCTGCAAGGCGATGCCCCAAGTTATCGTCTCTTAAAATATAATAAAGCAAGTGAATATGATCTTCTGCTTTTTCAAGATCTTCAATAAGTGCATGAAACTTCTTTTGACCATCTGTGAAAATTTCTACTTCGTTATTTTGTGATAATAACGCATCATTGTTTTTCAGATGCATATAAATTAAGTCTTCATATGGAATGATATCTTCATGTTGGACTTTCAGATCATTATTCTTGATGGCTGTCAATTGTTCCTGGACAGCGGCAAGAAGTCCAAGACGACTTTTTTTGTCCCAGGTGAATATTTCTTTATTGCTGAGTCGGCGTCCGAATATTAAATAAAGAAAGAAACCTGCGACAGGGATAAATAGTAAAACCATCAACCACGCCCATGTTGCGCTGGCATCTCTTCTTTCAAGGAAGATGATGGCTAAAGCAAGCAACACGTTCAAGGTAAGAATGATACTCACAAAAATCGGCAGGATGTTCAACGTGGCCACCTTCCTTTTTCTAACAAGAAATCATGATATAAATATATCATATTCCTTCCATTCATTGATTACGACATGCCTGGCATTTGGTCCTTGTTTGGAAAAAGTAAAAAGAGATAAGCTTCTCTTTCAGAATGCCTATCTCTTTTCACGATTTCACTGTTATTTCGTCATCAATATACCTACTTCTTTCAATGCCATTTGCGCCTCATCCAGGGCTTCCTGGCTGTCCGCCGCTATGGTATGTGTATGGATGCCATCTGTCAATTCGAGTAAGTAAGAGGCTTTGGTGCTGTTCACTTTCTCGATGAATTTCTTTACATCCCGTCGATTCGAAATTCTGAGTCTGGCTGTTAAATCACCATAAATAGGATGCTCGACTACAACATCCTGGACATGTACACCATGATCGACCAGAATGTTGAGTTCCTGCTCTGTATCGTCGCCTTGATGCTGGCATACAATCGTACGTTGATAAGGCAGTTCTTCTTTTCCATCCATCATGTACATATACCCTTGACTTGTGGCGACAATCGGCTCATTCTTTGCTTTCAAGAGGGAGACATCACCGACAATGACTTGCCGGGTCACGTTCATTTCCTCCGCAAGAGAACTACCTGTCACAGGAGCGCCTTTTTGTTTTAATAAAGCGAGAATATACTCTCTTCGTTCATTCGCTCTCATTTTCTTTGAAGATTGACTCATAGACATGACCCCTTCGTGCAATTTACATAAAATTATCTTACCACAATAATAAGACTTTCAGAAAGTGAGCCCCATTCCCTTTAAGAATACTCATAACCTTTCAAGTCCCACTTTTCAACCGAGAAAGTGGTGGATCCTAAGGACGTAAAGAGAATATGTTCTTCTTCCGCTTGAGGATAAATCCTGGAAGTAAATACTTCTTCCCCGCCATTAATGAAAATCTCCAGAGATGACTGATCAATAAACAAACGCAGATTCCTCAATCCCTCATCCAATTTCACCCGACGGAACTCCGTTTTTGACCGGTCTTCTAAATGTGGCCTGGATAATGTAACGACACGGTCCTTGTAACTTAGAGAGGCGTATTGGAAAAGTTCGATGGCGAACATGTCTTCCAATGACTCAAAATCAAGGTTCAACTCAACCGATCTCCCCTGTACCCCTCTCACCGCTTTTTGGTCATTTTCAATCGTAATCGATGAATGCATTAAAACTGGTCCACGCATATGGGCAAGCTCAGGAACGGGAGTTTGAATGATTCTCTCCCCATTCCACTTCAATTCACGAGGGATCGTCAAGCAATGAACCCATCCATTTTCAACAGTCGGGTGTGCTTGTTCATACTGATCTGGAACACCCATCCAACCGACAAGCAACCTTCTACCCTTTTCATCCCGTGTGGTTTGAGGAGCATAAAACTCGAAACCTCGATCCAACTCACGAAAGTCTCCATGCTGGAATGTTTCTGCGGTTTCGTCCCACTTCCCAACAAAATACCCGCTCTGATATGTATTCGCATAATCCATTCCATCAGCCTCTAGCCCCTGCGGACAGACCATAAGCACGTCTGCACCATCCAGCTCGAATAAATCCGGACACTCCCACATGTAACCGAACTCGCCTAGCTTCCCTTCTTTACTACCAGCGATGGGACCGATGTGCTCCCAATTTTGGAGATCCTCCGAACGGAACAATACAGCCTTCCCCTGCTTGTCTTCTGTTTGAGCTCCAACCACCATGTACCATTGGTCACCATTTTTCCATACTTTTGGATCTCTAAAATGACCCGTATAACCTTTGGGAGTTTCAATGAGTACGCCTTTTTTCTCAAAGTGTATGCCGTCCTGGGAAACAGCAAGGCATTGATATTCTGCCTCTGGTTCATGTTCTCCTTCAATGTTCCCCGTATAAAAAAGGTGCAATTGATCATCATGAACGATTGCGCTCCCCGAATAAACGCCGTCTTTGTCATACCAATCGGATGGAGTCAAAGCGACAGCCTCATGCTTCCAATTCACAAGATCTTCAGATGTGTAATGCCCCCAGTATTTTGCGCCATGAGCTGTCTCGAAAGGCATCCATTGATAAAAGAGGTGGTACACCCCTTTCCATTGAATGAATCCATTCGGGTCGTTCATCAAACCAACAGGTGGCATGTGATGGAAGTTCTGACGATACGTGTCCGCTTCTACGATTTGTTTATGTTTTTGTATTTCTGTCTCCACTTTCTTACGAAGCTCTGCATCATGTTTAGACATAACGCTTCTCCTCCTTTTTTTCCTTGTCCGTCTTCTTTCCTGCCCCATTATAAAACATCCCACCCTCCTCCGCCAGAAAGCTCTCTATTCTTAATAACTCAGTTTCGAAACGTTAGCGGGAGCCTAGGGACTGCTTACTGATACTGATAAAATCATTAAAGTCACTGATAAAAGTGCGAAAGTTACCGATAAAAGGCCGGAAGTCGCTGATAAATACCAACCACCCACTGATAAATGCTTAAAATCCACTGATGAATTTTTTAACATCTTATAAAATGATTTCTTGTTGGATCATACATGTAGAAAAAGCCTGAAGTACTAGTGGTACCTCAGGCTTTGTGGGTTTAATTATTTCGTTTTCAATGTCGCGATGGTAGATTCGCCAGCGTTGGCACCGTCGCTATAGGATGGATCAAAGTTTTCGACTACATCGTCATAGTTTGTAATGACTACAGGCGTGATCGTGCTTTTCGCTTTTTCTTTAACAAGATCCATATCAAACGTAATCAAATGATCGCCGGCATTTACTTTATCTCCGGTAGTAACATGGCCTTCAAAACCTTGTCCTTCCATAGAAACCGTTTCAAGGCCGATGTGTACAAGGACTTCCACACCTGACTTTGTTTTAATTCCAACGGCATGGTTGGTAGGGAACAATTGGACGATTTCTCCAGATACCGGGCTCACTACTTTTCCGTCTGTCGGTTCAATTGCTACGCCGTCCCCCATCATTCGCTGACTGAATACAGGGTCGTCTACTTCATCTAAAGGAACCACTTTTCCATTTACAGGAGCAACAATCTGTTCCTCTACACTTTTGTTTCCGCCAAATAGTTTCTTAAGCATTTCTCCATCGTCCCTTTCTATATGAATTCTTATGACAATATACTTGAACACTCAATGTTTCATCAAACTGTTAATACTTTTCCCTATGTGTTCATGAATAAACCCATATAAGCTCCCTATTCTTGAAGACTCAGTTTCGAGATGTTTGTTGGAGTTTAGGGGCTCCGGGAAACAGTTCGCTTTCCATGGGGCGGGCGCTGAGCCTCCTCAGGCTACGCCTTCCGGGGTCTCAGCTGTCCCACACGTCCCATAGGAGTCTCACCGTTTCCCTCCGCCCCTTGACCATAAGAGTATCTCGAAACCACTTCCAGAATAAGCAGCCCTCCATCGTAATGGGAGTTGGTGTATTCAACTCTCAAACAAGCAGTAAACTATACTCTAACGCTTGCTATAGAGCGCTTCTCAACTAGAAAGCAGTTATTATGGAAGACGCTCCATTCGTGTACATGGGTTCGTTTATCTCATCTCTCGAGTGGGGGTGGTTGGGAAGCTGCGAGACTCCCGTGGGAGAAGGAGATAGGCGAGATCCCGCAGGACGTAGTCCGAGGAAGCTCGGCGCTCCCCCACAGGAAAGCGAGTTGCTTCCCAGCCACCTCTACCGCTCAACACGGCAAACGAACCCCGGTTATCTCGATACTGAGTCTTCAACAATCCTGCCATATTGTTTAAGAACTTCTTAAGAAAACTAAAAGAGCTCCATGCTTTGACCATAGAGCTCTTGATTGTGTGTATGAAATTATACTTCCTTCAAAGCCTGCTCGAGATCTTCCCATAGATCTTCGACGGATTCGAGGCCGGCGGATAGGCGGATGAGTGTGTCGCTAATGCCCATTTCCTGTCTCTTTTCTTCCGGGACGACTGCGTGGGTCATGGTGGCTGGATGTTGAATCAGTGTTTCCGCATCCCCAAGGCTGACCGCAATTTGAATCAACTTCAGCCGATCCATGAATTGCTGCGCCTCTTTTTTACCCCCTTCGATCTCAAAAGCTAGTACGCCTCCACCTGTTTTCATTTGCTTTTGGACAATGTTGTATGGCTCGTTTCCTTCCATTCCTGGATAATACACTTGTTTTACCTTTGCATGGTTATCCAGCCTTTTGGCCAGGTCATGAGCGTTTATGCTGTGGCGATCCATACGGACATGGAGAGTCTTCAAGCCTCTGAGTAAAAGCCAGGCATCAAATGGAGAAAGGACACCCCCGATATCTTTCTGTTGAGACATGGCCAAGTCATCCATGAACGCTTTTTTCCCTACGACAAGTCCGGCAATGACATCTCCGTGTCCACCGATGTATTTGGTGGCACTATGCAAAACGATATCACACCCAAGATCCAACGGGCGCTGTAGGTATGGGGTGCAAAAAGTGTTGTCGACAACGACAGGGATGCCATGTTCTTTCGCCACCCGTGCCACCATAGCTAAATTGATGATTTTCATCGTCGGATTAATGGGGGTCTCAATAAAGATGCAGCGGGTATCAGGAGTGATCTTCGCCCTCACGTCTTCTTCTGTTTCCATATAACTGAAGTCATGGGTGATCGCATATTTTTCTTCAAACATTTGCAGTAAACCATAAGTACAGCCGTAAAGACCGTTCGAACACAACACATGATCACCAGCTTTTGTGAGGGCTATTAAAACCGCTGATACAGCAGCCATGCCTGAGGCAAAAGCCAGGCCACGCTCTCCACCCTCAAGAGTGGCGATGCGGTCTTCTAATGTTCGTACAGTCGGGTTCCCGAGCCTCGTATAAATGTAACCTTCCTCTTCTCCGGCAAATCTCCTTTCACCTTCAGCGGCAGAAGAAAAAGAAAAAGTAGAGGTTTGAAAGATCGGTGTCGTCAAGCTTCCGTCATACTTCTCTGGTTTTTCATGATTATGAATCATCGCTGTTTCTATCCGCTTCTCTTTGTTTTTCAAAACGGTCTTCCCCCTTCACTTTGTAAGCGTTTTCAATTAATTTTAACAAAAGAAGGAGAAAAAGACCTCCTTCTTAACTACTATATTCAACCCTATGCTCAGCGTTCGAGCGAACCTTCCTTCCATGCAAGAGAATATAAAGGACGACAGCCCCGAAGACAACAAAAGAACTGTTGAAATAAAGGGAGGAAAATCCAATACCTGTTGCGATCGCCCCAACGACATAGGACCCTACTCCAATGCCAATATCAAAAATCGTAAAGAAGGTGGCTGTAGCTGATCCCGCTCTTTCTGGTACTTTCTTTAAAGCAATCGTCTGCATACTTGGGACGAGTGTGCCCCACCCCAGTCCGATCAATCCGCCAGCCAACAGCAAAACAAAAGCCGTGTTGGCAAAACTCAAGATCAGCATCCCTGCACCAAAAATAAGGATGGATGGAATGACGATCACATTTTCTCCATATTGATCAAACCATCTTCCTGTAAATGGCCGGGAGACAAGCAGCACAAGAGCATAAACGACGAAGAAGTAACTAGCCGCCTCCGCAAGGCCGAGTTGGTTTGCATAGACAGAAACAAACGATAATACCCCCGCGTACGCAAGCGCCATAACGGCCCCGGTCAACGCTATAGGGATCACAGGTTTCTCTAGAAGATTGTGCATGCTTGGGACTAAGCTTTTCTTTGCAGGTTCAGCGAGAGGATCCACCCGAATAATAAGCCCTGTAAGCAAAGCCATAACGGCAAGGGCGGTACAAACATAAAACATCACAGTAAAGCCTGCATTTTGAATCAGAGTAAGACCCAGGAAAGGACCAATAACCATCGCGAAGTTCATGGACATCGCAAAATAACCGAGGCCCTCCCCTTTTCTTTGATCTGGAACAACATCTGCAGCAATAGCTCCCAAAGCCGTTGTCCCCATCCCGAAACCGATGCCTTGTATGAAGCGAACGATTAGAAGCGCAGAAAAGGCATCAAACCATAGATTCAAAAAGGAACTCCCTAAAAAGATGCTCAAAGCAGTCACGACTACTGGCTTCCGTCCAAAGGATTCCACCCACTGCCCTGAAAGTGGACGTATGAGAATGGCTGCAAGCAAGAAGACCGTAATAATTAACCCCGCTTCTCCCTCGGCCACTCCAATGGATTCAATCGTATAGATCGGCATCGTGACGAACAGAAGATAAAAGACTAAAAATACGAGGAAATTGCTCGCACATACATTAAGAAAACTCGACGTCCATAAACGAGGCTGCCTTTTCATCAGTCTCTCCCCCTTTCTTCTTCAATCAGGCGGGAGAGCGAGAGTACATGCTCTTCCAATACCGTTTCCCTCCGCTCGCCGAAACGTTCCAGCAAACGCGTTTCTGCTTTTTGTATGGCCTGCTGCCACACCGGATATCGGTCTTTCCCTGCTTTCGTCAGCGTTATATCATTCGTTCGCTGATCGCTGCTTTTATTTTTTTGGACATACCCTAGGGTCTCCAGTTTAGCTATAACCCTCGACAATGGAGGGGCTTCGATATTCAACCGGTTTTTAAGCTCCGCTTGTGTCATCGATCCTCCATGGCTATGCAATTGAAATAATACCGCCCAGTGAGACATATAAATGTCTTCACCTTGCAATCCTTCATTCAAGAATTGATTCACGTTTCTCGACAATTGTTGAATATGGTGAAAAATTAAACTCATGATGACCGCTCCTTTTCGTTACCTAGGTAACGTTCTTAACAAAAAAAGGGCTCTCTTTACGAGAGCATCTTAAACTATTTTAACATAGATCGATCGTTTCAGCTATTTTCACACCTTGTCGGTAAAATGTTCGTGATAGAGCTGTTCAGACCACGCAATCGCTTGGCCGTAAACTTCAAACACTTCCGAATAGGACAAATTCCATTCAGCCAAGTGGTTTTCCAACCACTCAAAATCCGCTTTTTCCATCGCTACAGCCAAATCCAATACGAGCCGATACGTATTCTGCTTATAACGCTTTCTTTATCTCCTCATCAAGCGGCAGCGAACCAATCACTTCGTGGGCAGGGCGTTGGGTTATGACATCGATCAGCGACATGAACCCGGTCAGGAAATATCCGTCCGCCTTCTTTTCCGCCCTGATTCTGACGGCCATTTGTTCACACAATTTGGCACGAACGAGACTTGTTTTGATGACAAGCTGGGATTGTGTTGAAGTGACCGCCGTGGTTTGTTCAACCGATAATACGTACAGCCACTTTTTCAAGCCCTCTGTACCTAACAGCATCACGGCTTGTCTGATCGATTGGATCGGTACTCTTGTCCGTTGTTGAGAGGAGTTGATCAAACGCAGCAATTTATAAGTAAGAGCTAGATCCTGTTCCATAATTTCCGTTACTTTTTCAATATTAATTTCGTCATCCGTAGCTGTGAGCTCTTTGATCATTTGAAAGTAGGTCGATGAAAGAAAAGGGATATCCATGCCTTTTACGATCACCGGCTTACTGAAATAAAATCCCTGGAAGAGCGAAAAACCTTCCTCTATACAACGTTGGTGCTCTTCATGGGTTTCCACTTTTTCTGCTAACAACGTCAATCCATACTCTTCCCCCAACTGAATGATCCGCACCCGATTCTCGTCCGTCACTTCACGTATATCCACTTTTAAAATATCGACATAATGCAGGAGTTCATAGACAGACGGCCGGTCGATATCGATGACATCATCAAGAGCAATTAAATACCCTTTTTCCTTCAAGGTTCTGCACACTCTGATGAGATCGAGGCTGAAGGAAACGTGTTCAAGGATTTCCACGACCAGTTGTTCAGAATCGAAGTATTCAGGGACTTGTTCGAGCAGAAGATCCTCCGTGAAGTTGATAAAACATGGCTTGTTGTTTGACAAACGCTCTAAGCCGATCGTAACAAAGCTGTTCATCAACACTTCTGAAGTCGCCTGGCTCCCATCCATAGGGACGAACCGATTTTCTTCACTGTTCCGGTACAGTAGTTCATAGGCATACACATTATTCTCGACTGTCAAAATCGGCTGCCGCGCCACGAATACTTCCATCCTGCTTACCACCTTCATGTGTTTCTTCACATCTTGTTCAAGTATACTACAAAGCCTAAATGTTGTTAATTTTTCCATGGAAAAATACATGAAACCTTTGGAGAGGGAAAGACTGAGAGAAACGAGTCACTCAGGAGGGAAAGTCATGGAACAACACGAGAAATGGACTCAACCAGAACCTTTATGGCGTGAGAATATGTCACTGCCTACTTTTGAAGCTATGAAAGAGGATACAACGACAGAGGTGGCTGTCGTAGGTGGCGGGATCACCGGGATTACGACCGCTTACCTTCTGGCAAAAGCAGGAAAAAAGGTAACCCTTATCGAAGCGGACGAGTTGTTGAATGGTACGACAGGTCATACGACAGCAAAAGTAACCGCTCAACACGGGTTGATCTACCACGAATTGTTGAAACACTTTGGTGAAGAAGAAGCTTCGCTCTATTATCAGGCCCAAATGAGTGCCATGCAATCCATGGAAGAATGGATTGATAAATATCAGATTGATTGTAACTGGGTGAAAGAGGATGCTTATCTCTTCGCTACTACAAAAAAAGGCGCACATAAACTGGAAAATGAGTATGAGGCCTATCAAAAGTTGGGCATTCCAGGTGGCATGATTGACGCACTCCCTTTTGATATGGAAGCTACAAAAGCGCTCAGCATGAAGAACCAGGCCCGCTTCCACCCCATCAAATACTTAGCTGCACTCCTTGATGAATTCGTTACACTGGGCGGGGAAATTTTTGAACATACGAAAGCGACAGATGTGAAAGAAAAGGACCGCGTTGAGATCCACACAGGGGATGGGCATACGCTTGCCTGTGAGAAATTGGTTTCATGCAGCCACTTCCCTTTTTACGATGGAAAAGGGTTCTATTTCAGCCGCATGTATGCCGAGCGCTCCTATCTCCTTGCTATTGAGCCCGAGAAAGAAGTGCCTGAGGGGATGTATTTATCGATCGATGAGCCGAAACGCTCCATCCGCACGGCTGACTACAATGGAAAACCTGTGCTGCTAATTGGTGGAGAAAGTCATAAGACAGGGCAAGGGGTCGACACGTCCTTCCATTACAACGCCTTGGAGGAATTCGCCGCCGAGACGTTTGGCATTAAAGAGAAACTTTTCCAATGGTCGGCTCAGGATCTCACGACACTTGATAAAGTCCCTTATATCGGACCGATCACACGGAACAATGACCGCGTATTCATCGCTACAGGCTTCCGAAAATGGGGGATGACGAACGGTACACTCGCAGCTAAGCTGATTTGTGATTACGTCCTTGGTGAGGAATCTCTATTTCACGAACTATTCAAACCTACACGTTTCAAGTCAGATCCAAGCATGAAACAATTCTTATCCCAGAACTTCGATGTCGCTGTACATCTGGCCGAAGGGAAACTGGAACTCGTAGCCGATCGTCCGAATTCACTCAAAAAAGGAGAAGGGATGGTCGTCCAGTGGCGTGGAGAAAGAGCCGGTGCGTACAGAGATGATGAAGGCAAACTTCATGTACTGGACACGACCTGTACACATATGGGGTGTGAAGTCGAATGGAATAGTGGTGAACATACGTGGGATTGTCCATGTCACGGCTCACGCTTTTCCTATGACGGAGCGGTTGTCGAAGGACCTGCTGACAAGCCTCTGATGAAGATTGCATTGGAAGGAACCCAGGATTTGCATGCTCCATTAGGAGAAAGCAACGAGGAAGAACACGGTGAACAACCTTAACATGCATGGCCCGTAATTTGGGCCATGCATTTTTCAAGCTTCCCCTTTCTAACGGTGATATAATGAAGCGGATAAACAAATATCCCGACATACGAAAGGGTCCTAACCATGATCAATGAAGAAAAACTCGGCATTTTCTATACGGCCGGAGCTTACATATTGTGGGGTGTCCTCCCCATTTACTGGAAGATGATTCAAGATATTCCCGCTTTCGAAATCCTAGCTCACCGCATCGTCTGGTCCTTCCTCTTCATGGGAATTGTAATCATGATTGCAAGGAAACAGAAAGAATTCATGCGAGAATGCCGCCAAATCATAAAAAATAAAAAACAGTTGATCGGCATCACCCTCGCCTCCATCACAATCAGCATCAACTGGGTCACGTATATTCTTGCGGTCAATACCAATCACGTCGTGGAAGCGAGTCTCGGTTATTACATCAATCCGCTGGTCAGTATTTTGCTTGGAATGATCGTGTTAAAAGAAAAATTTTCAAAAGCCCAATGGCTCGCCTTCTTACTAGCCGCACTCGGGGTGATCTATATGACGGTCAACTTCGGTTCCGTCCCGTGGCTTGCTTTATTGCTTGCCTTCAGTTTTGGATCGTACGGCCTTTTGAAAAAGCTCGTCCCTTTGAATGCCATGTTCGGTTTGACGATTGAAACGCTGATTGTCACACCGATTGCAGTGGTCTTTCTTTTTCAACAGCAGACAGGGCAATGGTCCTCGATCGACTTTTGGTCATGGACGACGGTCATCGTTTTCGGGGCCGGAATCGTCACAGCGATCCCCCTTCTTTTATTTTCGGCAGGGGCCAAAAGAATTCCATTATCGATGGTAGGGTTCCTTCAATATTTCGCACCCACCATCATGCTGATCATAGGCATCTTCCTATATGATGAACCATTTACGGATGTTCACGCTGTATCCTTCACCCTTATATGGGCAGGACTTGCGGTTTATACCGTCACGAGAATGAAAAGACTGAAAAAATACGAAGCGAAAGCAAGTTAAAAAAGGTTGGGCGGAATGCACACACATTCCGCCCAACCTTTTTCTCGTTTGACACGGGGCTCCTTTGGCGCGATCCGGGGCTCCTTTGGCGCGATCCGGGGCTCCTTTGGCGCGATCCGGGGCTCCTTTGGCGCGAAAGGTCATCCTCGAAACGGATGACCTTTCGCTTTTTTTATGCAAAACACCTAATGTAAGCTCACCAACTCAAGTAAGCTGCCGCATCTTTCCCTGACAGATAAGCACTTTCAAAGCGCGTGCGCCCTGCTTCATCATTCAGTCTCAAGAACGCATCCCCGGCGACTACGAGACGTCCATCTCCTGAAAGATCAACATAAGGCTGCCGCATCACTTTTTTGGCCTGGGCATATCTCCAACGTTTCAACTGTTCGGACTCCAGCTGCTTCCAGTTCAAGTACCCTGCTGCTTTTTCTTTAATTAAAGACATCACATAATCTTCCCCATAATGCTTACGTGACCAGTCCGCTTCCATATAGACGCTCACAATCGTATCATCTGATATCCCTTTTTTCCGATGATCAACCAGCCGTTCCATCCCTTCAGGCAGACCAACATCTACATGGCCACCGTCCGGCAATTCCGTTTCTTCTCTGAATTGGAAAATGCCCACATACGTCGGTTCGAAATAAATGTTCTTGAGTTGCTTCAGTTCTTCTTCATCAACCTCCACCTCACTATTTTTCAATAGTTCAATGATTTGAGGGGCCGGCATCGTCAGAAGTACTTTATCTGACTGCCATTCCTTCCCGTCTTCACTATACATACGGTATCCTCCCTCTACTTCAAGCAGTTTGACTACTTTCGTATGTAGGGAAGTAGGAAGATCTGAGGCTAACTGCTTCGCAAGGCCGTTCATGCCCTGAACAGCGGTGTAGCGAGGGTATTTCTCTCCAAACCATTCTTTAATCCATCCTTGATCGAGCCAATCCTGCACCTCTTCTTCTAATTCACCTGTTCTTACGGTGAAGAATTGCGCCCCGTGATCGGCTCGTCCATCTGCTACTCTTCTCGTTGCCAATCGTCCACCTACACTTTTACTTTTATCTGTTAACAATAGGTTGCTTCTTCCTTGCTTCTTTAATCTTCGTGCTGCTGTTATGCCAGCCAGTCCAGCACCTACGATCGTAATTTCATAATGTTCCATTCGAACCCCTCCATTAAACGATTTATAATCCATTCCCACTGCCGTATAATTAAAAACGATTAACTTTCTACTAATGTATAAAAAAAGAACATCCTCGTCATGTGAGGATGTTCTTATTCTACCAAAATCTATTTCGTAGTTTGTGTCTTTTTCTGTCTACGGAACTTCATTAATGTTTCGTACGCAAGCGGTACGATGAGTAGTGTTAGGAGTGTGGAACTCGCTAACCCTCCGATCACCGTAACTCCAAGACCTTTACTGATGATCGAACCGCCTTCAAATCCAAGCGCCAGCGGGAGCAGGGCTCCAATTGTGGCCAGGGCTGTCATCAAGATTGGACGGAGTCTTGTCATTCCTGCATCGAGTAAAGCTTCACGGGTAGAGAAGCCTTCTTTTTCTTTATAAATCACACGGTCGATGAGAACGATCGCATTGGTTACAACAATTCCGATCAGCATCAATGCTCCAATCATGGCAGAAATACTAAGCGTTTCTCCACTGATCAATAGTCCAAGAACCGCTCCGATAATGGTAAACGGTAAGGAGAATAGAATCGCTAATGGCGCCAGTCCTCCGCCAAAGAAGACAACGAGGATCAAGTAAACGATCGCGATAGCCGCGAGCATCGCTAAACCTAATTGCGAGAAGGATTCATTGATATCTTCCGCTACCCCGCCTTGCGTAATTTCAACACCGGACGGCGTGTCAATTTCCTGTACTTTTTCATTGACTTCTTGTGAAACGGCCCCTACATCATCCACCGTAATCTCTGCACTGACACTTGCATACACACGTCCATTTCTCCGTGTAATCGTATCAGCTGTTGTCCCCTCTTCGACTTCGACAAGTTCACTAATTGCGACTGTCTGACCCGCTGGGGAAGTAATTTCTTTCTCTGTTAAGTCTTCAATTCCAGTAATGTCTTCTTTCTCTACTTCCAGATAGACATTCAGTTCCTCTCCATCCCGTTCAATGGTCGTAACCACGGGTTCCTGACGATTCTGTCCAAGCTCCATACCGATTTGTGCGGCTGTGAGTCCTAATTCACTTAAACGTTCATGGTCAGCTACGAGCGTGTATTCCTCGTAGGATTCAGAAAGGCTGGAATCGACGTTTCTCAACTTCTCTTCATCTACAATAAGTTCTTCAACTTCGGTAACGACCGGTTTGATTTCTTCTGTATTATCACCGTACACACGTAGTTCAAGACCACTGCTTGATCCTGCGCCAGAGAAGTCCTGACTCATCCATTCGCCATTTTCCGTTTGTGCATTCAGTCTGTCTATGACGCGTTGCGTTTCTTCCGAAAATTCTTCGGTATCATCGGCATATTCCACGTAGAACATTGCCTGGTTGGAAGCCCCAGGGTTCATCGGGTTTTCGCCACCGACAGAGTATTGAACTGTCTCCGCTCCATCACGGTCCATAAAGAATTGCTGTGCATCTTCAGCAATTCTTTCCACGTCTTCTGACGTCTGCCCCGGTTCCGGGCTGAAGGTTGCAACGACCATCTTCTGTTCTTGTTCAGGAAGAAAACTTGTTCCCACAAGTGGAAGAAGAGCGATACTTCCGATAAGAACCAAGACAGCAATGATGCTTGAAATAATTTTATGGTTCAGCGTGCTGTTTAGGACCTTTTTATAAAAGAGAGCGAGTTTTCCTGCCCCTTCTTCATGTGTACGTCCCTTAATTTTCGACTCTTTTAATAGAGAATGTGACAGCATCGGGACAATGGTAACAGCCACAAGTAAAGACGCTAACAAGGCGAAAACAACGGTTAGTGCAAACGGTAAGAATATTTGACCGACTGTACCTTCAACAAGACCCAGCGGTAGGAACACGGCGATCGTTACAAGCGTCGAAGAAAGGATCGGCATGAACATTTCTTTCGTCGATTCGCGAATCAGTGCTTTTCCTTTTAATTTCTCCTCCGATAACGACATCCGCCTGTATATGTTCTCGACAACGACAATGGAGTCATCCACCACACGTCCAATCGCAACCGTCATGGCTCCGAGGGTCATGATATTCAACGTGATATCCATCCAGTTCAAGAACAGAATGGCAATCAGTAAGGATAGCGGAATGGAAATGACTGAGATCAGTGTCGTCTTGATGTTGCGTAAGAACAACAAGATGACAAGGACGGCGAATATTCCACCAAACAATGCTTTATTCAGCATCGTACTGACAGACTCTTCAATCGGCTCGCCCTGGTCGAAGGAGTACACGAACTCTACCCCATCCAGTTCTTCCTGGAAAGATTCTGTTTCTGCTTTTACAAGGTTTACGACATCAACTGTATTCGCTTCTTGAGATTTGACAATCTGCAAGGAAATGGAATCTTCCCCATTCGTACGGGAGATAGATTCAGCTTCTCCTACAACCTCCACATCAGCAATTTCACCTAAGGTAACGGTCGGGATGCCATCCATGACCGGCATGTCGCCAGTCGCTGGTCCCTGCCCCTGGCCTCCTTGCTGCGCTCCTGGAGGAATTTGATCCGCTCCTTGTGAAGGCATTTGTTGGCCTGATTGAGGCCCTTCCGCAGAAGGAATGGCAGGGATCTGCAACTCTCTTAATTCTTCTACACTTGTAAGATTTCCATCAATGACGACAGATTTTTGAGTATCGTCAAACGTGTACAAACCTAACGGGAAGGAAACATCAGACCCTTGAATGAAACTTGTAATGGTATCTTGATCCAGACCACGTTCATTCAATGCTTCCTCATCCAAATCAATTCGGACTTCTTCAAGCTGCTGTCCGGAAACTTGCACATCCGCGACACCTTCAAGCCCTTCGAGAGACGGCACAATCTCTTCTTCTACTGTCTTCGTCAATTGTTCAAGAGATCCATCTCCATTGATGGCACTTAAACTCACAACAGGAAAGGCATTGAAGTTCAAACGTGATACGGAAGGATCTTCTGCTCCTTCCGGCAAAGTCACCTGGTTGACGGCTTCTTGCAATTCATCCTCTGCTTCGTCTAAACTTTTATCAAAGCTATATTCCAACTGAAGCGAAGAAGCATTTTGAAAAGAGGAAGAACTGACCGTTTTCACTCCACTCAAATTGCTCACTTGCTTTTCAAGTGGTTCTGATATTTGATCAGCCACCTCTTCTGGTGTAGCCCCTGGATATGTTGTTGTCACCGTAATGATCGGTGGCTCGATATCCGGTATCGTTTCAAGCTTCATATTCAATCCTGCATATAATCCTGCAGCGGTAATGAGAATTGTCATAAGCCAAATCGCAAATTTGTTATTCATCGAAAAATCGATGATTCGTTTCATACTCAACTCTCCCCTTTATTGACCAGTTAGTCATAACACTATAAAATATAAATGACCAACTGGTCAGAGGTCAAGAGAAAACATCAACTTCTCCAAGTTTGAAGGAGCGACAACCATGGAACAAAAATCAATATATATTATCGAACAGTCCATCAAGCTGTTTGCGAAAAAAGGATTCAGCTCTACTTCCGTCCAAGAAATCGCAAGTGCATGTGGAATATCCAAAGGAGCTTTTTACCTCCATTTCAAATCGAAAGATGCTTTGCTTCTCGACATATTCAATTATTATTATCAGCGAATCCAGACGCGCATTGACGAGATTCAAAAACTCGATGCTGATGCCCGTACGAAGTTTAAGAAACAATTGCAGGTCACATTCGAAGAACTGGCCGATCACCGTGAATTCATCATTATGCAAATCCGGGAGCAGGCCATTCCCTTCAATGAAAATATCGAACAATTCCTCACTCAAATGCGGGTGAACTCCTATCTTTTTTACAAAAGCCATCTGCAAAATATCTATCAAAAGCGGGTGAATGAAACCGTATGGGAGGTTAGTTTGATTCTGCAGGGAATGTTCAAAGGGTATATGGATCTCATCATTATCGAGGGGGCTGTTTTGGACCTTGAGGCCCTGTCGGAAGCCATGTTACGTAGAACGGACTACATTGTGGAAGGTTTCGAAAAGAGCGGTGACCAACCAGTCATAACTGGAGGAACCATGCGGCAGCTCTTACCTGCTAACCTCTATGGAGAAGAAAAAGAGCAACTGCTATCGAACTTAGAAGAACTAGCCAATGAAGGGGACCAGGAGATTAAAGACACCGTGCATGTCCTGACGGAAGAAATGAAAAGGGATCAGCCTCGCTCTGCCATTCTAAAGGGAATGATCGCAAACCTCGAAGGGTCCTCGCGTTTCACCGAAGCTATCACTAGCATCAAAAAGTTCTACCAGTTATAAAGAAGTTTTTTTTACAATCCTATAGTTATAACAAAAAAGCTCAGGCATGGCCTGAGCTTTTTTGTTATACGCGCTCTGCTTCTAATACTTCATCGAGAATTGGATAGACAGCTTCTACACCTTCTTCTGCAACTAAACAAGCTACACCAAGAGGGGTTTCCCAAAAGGAATCAGGAATATAAGGGTTTTTCAGCCCTGCCGGCTGGTAAAGCGAACGGTAGATGCGGTTCAAGTGCTGCCGTGTCTCTTCTGGATCTCTTTCCTTTTCACCACGAGCAATTAGGAACACGTAGCGCATCGACTGAAACAAGTTGTCTCCAGGCATAAACGTATATTCCTTAAAGAATTTCAGCTGTTCCTGCGCTTTTTCCTTCAAGCCCGATTGGACCGCAAGATCATCGAGATGTTGTTGCAAATGGTTGTGCACTTGTTGGAAAACTCTCCGTTTTTCGTCCTGCATGACTTTATCATTATAGATTTCCTGCAATTTTGTAAATGCGGTTTCTTTCGTCCATTCCACCTTGATCACCTCATTACCTTCATTCGACTTTTCTTGCTAGGATTCCTTTTTAAAACCGAACTGTTCTGCTTCCATTTGCATCGCTGTATGAAGAAGAGGAAAATCAGCAGCATCGTTTTCTAAATGACGGGACAAATTCGGGACGAGTTTGTTCCATACCATTGGATTTGCTGCCATCGATTGAAACAGGGCCACTTCATTATCTGTCCATTTTCTGAGGGACTGGACATAATGAAGTGTCATTTGGAAACCAGGAAGAAGCTGCTCATCCCTTTTCCTTGCGAATTCTTTCATCGCCTCTTCTTTGGAGATTCTTTCATCTATTTTCAAGCATGCATCAGCCAATAAAAATGACTGCATAAAAGCATCATTGATTCCTAAACCTGTACTCGGGTCTTTGCTGTGACCAGCGTCGCCAATTAATGCCCAGCCATCTCCATAGGCCGTTCGAAAAAAATTCGGCATGCCTGGTGTTCCAATCATCTTCCCTTGAAGTCTGGCACCTTTCATTCTTTCTTTCATTCCGTACATTTGATCAAACGTTTGTTTAAACGATTCTTCCGGGTTTTTCATCATCGTTTTGAATTCTTCTGGATGGATTTCTATGCCCAGGCAGTCTCGATTGGGCTCCATAGGAAAAACAAAGCCGATTCGACCTTCATGAAGAAAGATCTCTGTGGCAGGTTCCGGTAGAGGCTCTATCCCCTCAAAATATCCGTAGACGACCGGGCGCAAAGGCTTCGTTTCTTCATACTTTTCTGACCCTGTCCAGTGAGCAAGGTTTGAGTTTTTCCCATCAGCCCCAACAACTAAATCCCCAAACACTTCATGTGGTTCTCCGTGTTCTATTAGAGTGACGCCAACAACTGTACCCCCTTCCCATATCAATTCCCGAGCCGCCGTTTCGGGTTTGAAATGGACGGATGGGAATGTGAGCGCTCGTTCAATCAGCATCGAGTCGAGCTTGTCTCTCCTTGGAATGATGGTATAAGAGGTCCTCGGCCCTTCTACGAAACTGCTTCCAATATAGGTCCGCATCCTCGTTACTTTTCTCAAACCCGAATCTTCGAGTTTCTTAAGCACGCCTAATTTTTCTAAAAATCCTGTATGGGACATAAAATGAGTGGACAATGTATCACTCGGAAAACTGGCTTTATCGACAAGGAGGACTTTCTTCCCCATCTCTCCTAGTAAAATAGCTAAACTTGCGCCGGCCACACGTGCACCTACAATGATGACATCGTAATGTTGATTCATGATTGCACACACCTCTATGTATCGTTTACCTCCATCATAACTGGAGCACCACGAAAACTCTAGAGTCAGCGGTAATAGTTTGTTGTAATAAGCTCCCGTTTGTGGAAGACTCAGTTTCGAGATGTTTGTTGTGTGGATGGGGGCTGGGTGGGATGACTTGCTTTCCGCGGGAGCGTCAAAAGCCCCTTCCAAAGCTCTACGGAGTAAGCCTTGCGTGGTTGGAATAAGTAATGACGAATTCCTGGCCATGGAAACGGGGTCAGGGAAACGATGATTTGCAGTGCTTGGAATCAGTACGTAGAAAAACACACACGTCCGGATTTCCTTCCGCTTTTCATGCGGACGTTTCCCAGACCCTGTTTCCTCGCCTTATTCGTGCAGAATCTATGGTTAAAACGACTTTATAACGCCGTGGGGGAGCGGCAGGTTACTGTTAGAGGGATTTCGAGAACCTCATATGGAAAAGGGGCGGAGGGAAACGGTGAGACTCCTGTGGGAAGTGCGTGGTAGATGAGACCCCGCAGAGCGTTAGCTCGAGGAGGCTCATCACTCGCCCACGGAAAGCGAACCTTTTCCCGGAGCCCCTAAACTCTCACAAAAGTCTTGAAATCAAGTCTTACAATTTAATAACTAATCATTCTATGTACATAAAAAAACTCCCGCGATGGGGAGTTTTAATTAGTAGGTGCGTTCTTCTTCAACTTCATGGTTTTGATCCAAGATTTGAAGTTTGCTCGGTTTGTTTTCTTTTGCGATTTCCTCTGCTTTGGCAACAGCGGTATCACGCTCATCATAAAGGTCTGTCGGAGCGACATCCTCGATTTTTACAAACCAACCGGTTACATCTTTATTAGGTACGACACTATATTGTTTCATGAACTTCACTCCTATCTCATAGACTTAATTAACCATTCCCACAGCAAGAAGGGTTCAAACGTATCGAAATTGTTTGACAATGAGAAAGGACGGCTTTATAATTTCAAACAAGTCAGAAAAATTGAATAAAAAAACTCTTATCGAGAGCGGCAGAGGGACTAGGCCCTACGACGCCCGGCAACCTTCAAGGCAAAACCTTGAAAAGGTGCTACATCCTACAGGTCACATGATCTGAAAGATAAGGGGAGGTATGAGATACATAAAGCCCTCTTCTTACTTACAGAAGAGGGCTTTTCGTTTTCCCCCTTCTATAAAGTGGATGCCCTAGGAAAAAATCAGAGGAGGAATTTTCCCATGAGTTTACCATTCCATACGTTCGGTCCTGAAACGAATTTGCTTCACGGCGGTCAAGAACCTGATCCCGCTACAGGTTCTCGTGCTGTACCGATTTATCAGACGACATCGTATGTTTTCAATGATACAGAACATGCTCAAAATCTTTTCTCGCTTGCGGAACCCGGCAACATTTATTCACGAATAGGAAACCCGACCGTGGATGTATTCGAACAACGAATCGCTCTTCTTGAGGACGGTGCCGCGGCGGTGGCGACAGCCTCAGGCATGTCTGCCATCACGATGGCCATTCTGAATGTCGCTAAAGCCGGAGATGACATTGTTGCTTCGACGAACCTTTATGGAGGGACATACAATTTGTTTGTCCACACCCTCCCCCGCTATGGAATTAATGTACATTTTGTAGAAGGGGATGACCCCGAATCATTCGCCAAGGCAATTACTCCTCATACAAAAGCGATCTTTGCCGAAACCATCGGGAATCCGAGTTTGAATGTACTGGACATTGAAGCGATCGCAGATGTCGCTCACGATCATCACATCCCTTTCATCATCGATAACACATTCGCTACCCCGTATGTATGCAGACCAATCGACTGGGGAGCAGACATCGTTGTCCACTCTGCTACTAAATGGATTGGTGGACACGGCACGGCCATTGGAGGTGTTGTTGTTGATAGTGGACGTTTTGACTGGAATCATGAAAAATTCCCAGGGTTTACGGAACCTGATGAAAGCTATAACGGCATCCGGTTCGGGGTCGATGTGGGTCCGGCCGCTTTCGCCATAAAACTGCGCGTACAACTGCTTCGAGACATTGGCGCATGTCTCAGCCCGCAAAACGCTTTCTTACTTTTGCAAGGACTGGAGACTTTACACTTGCGAGTGAAAACGCATGCGGATCAAGCTTTAGAAATCGCCGAATATTTAAACCATCACGAAGGTGTCGAATGGGTGAATTATCCAGGATTGAAAGATCACCCCACTTATTCTCTAGCCGAAAAATATTTCCACTACGGCCATGGGTCGATCGTTGTCTTCGGGATTAAAGGAGGACGCGAAGCAGGGCGTAAGCTGATTGATCAGAGCACTATCTGGTCGCATGTAGCCAATGTAGGGGATGCCAAATCTTTAATCATCCATCCGGCCTCTACGACTCACCAGCAATTAAGCGACGAAAACTTGAGTAAATCTGGTGTAACAGAAGAACTTGTCCGCTTGTCTGTCGGGTTAGAGTCTGTAGAAGACTTGATTCAGGACCTGGACAACGCCATTTTCCATGCCACTGGATATAGGAGATCCTACGGTAAAAGTAAGCATGTGGCAGAGCCGGTTTTATCATCCTCCCTGGACCGTTCGAACGGGGAATTAAGAAAAAGGGTAATCGGAATTGTTGGAACAAGTGCTCTTCTTGCGGAGCAGAACAAGTTGGAAAGGCTGGGATTTGAAGTCGTTGCCTTCTCTCACCTTGAGGACCTTCAAAAAGTAACGAATGTCCACTGGGATATTGTCTATGTTGAGGAAGCGAATGAGGATGTCCTGAACATAGCGAAAGAAGTAAAACCGACACTACTCTGGTCACGAAAACCAATCACTCACGAAGATGCAGCCATCATATCAGGGGTAAGCCTCTATGACGCTGTTGTAAATATCCGGTCAGGGAAAGATTTTTCTACTTCCCTCGTATCGGTCTAGTGAAAGAAAGGAGAATGAAAAGCATGTCATTAAAAAACCCCACCAGTCACCCAAGAACCAATCAAACGATATCGATTGGAAATTTCACCTGCGAGTCTGGTGAAAAGCTTTCGCATGTCGAGCTTGCCTACGAAAGATACGGGCCGACAAATGCTCCCGTCATCCTCGTATGTCACGCATTAACGGGCAACCAGCTCGCCGTCGGTTCAAGGGAAGAACGTGGCTGGTGGGCCGGTTTGATTGGTGAAGATTGTCCGATCGACACCAATCGCTATCAAGTGATCACCTTCAATGTTTTGGGTGGATGTCACGGATCTACAGGGCCTGCGAGCATTAATCCAGACACAGGCAAACCATACCGTCAAACCTTTCCCAAAGTTACCATTCGGGATATGGTCCACGCTCAGTATGAAGCTTTATATCGCTTAGGCATCACTCATGTCCACGCTATAGCAGGCGGATCACTTGGAGGTATGCAGACGTACGAATGGGGACTTCTTTACCCTGATTTCATGAAAAAATTATTCATTCTCGCAGCTACCCCTTATTTAAGTGATTATGGCATCGCTTTTAATCATATCGGTGCTCGAGCCATAAAGAGTGATCCTCATTTCCATAATGGGGACTATCATTCAAATGAAGATCTAAAGGGATTTGAAATCGCCCGGATGACCGGGATGGTCACGTACCGAAGCAGTACCTTATTTGAAAAAAGGTTCGACCGGTCCTATCACGCCGATACCTCTTATGAGATTCAATCTTATTTGGATTACCAGGGGGATAAGATTAAAGAACGTTTTGATGCCAACAGCTACCTTTACCTTCTCGAGGCGATGAACAACCATGACATCGGCCGAGGAAGGAATGGATGGGCCCAAGCAGCGAAGCAATACAAAGCAGAGGTTCACACTTTCAGTTTCGAACACGACCTCCTTTATCCAGAAGCCTTGATCCAACCATTCTCTATCTCCTGTAAAAAAGGGAAGCATCACCATATACCCACCGACTATGGGCATGATGGATTTCTCGTAGAGTTTGAACGTTGGGGCAAATGGGTGGAGGAACAATTAAACTAATTGTTCCTCCACCTGTATAATCAAAATAAAAACCGTTCCGTTTTAGTTTGAAACGGAACGGTTTTTATTGTTTATCGATCAAATGACCGACAGGAACGACTTCATACCCTTTAGCGTACAGTTTTTCCAGTAAGAGATCTACGGTTTCCACTGTAGACAGTTGAAGATCATGAAGCAAAATAATGGAATCTTCTTCTACTTCTGAAAGAATATCCTCAGTGACCGCTTCCGGTTTTAGATCTTCCCACTTCTCAGAATAGATGGTCCACGGAACAACATTGCCTTCTTCTTGATAGTTGGCAGAAGGCAGGTTTCCAAAAGGCAATCGCAGTAAATCCACCCTCTGTCCGGTTACTTGTTCCAGAATCGTTTGAGTCGATGAGATCTGCTGATTGATCTGCTCATCTGACAAGCGTCCCAAACGGGGGTGATTCCACGTATGATTTCCAATTTCGTGCCCGTGTTCACTCACTTCACGAGCCACTTCAGGATAGTAACCTACCCGTTTTCCGATCATGAAGAAAGAGGCTTTTGCTTCATACTTATCCAGTACATCAAGGATTTTTCTGGTCACTTCCGGATGAGGGCCATCATCAAAGGTTAAAGCCACTTCTTTCCCTTCCCCATGTAAATGGTTCTCTAAAGAAAAGTCCTGATATTTATTATCGCTTCCCTGATTCTCTGAAGTTGGCTTAGCCCCTACTTCAGCGGCCTCTTTAAAGGCATCTGCATACTCTGAACGAAGAAGTTTGGATACTTTATCCTTCTCAATCATCACACGGATCGGTTCCTCACTTGCAGGATCATTTATAAAAACAAGGACCCCTTCCCCCGTCAAAGCGACATCTTCGTAAAATTCAGGTTTAGCCTCAAGCTTATCCAGAAGCTTCGCGTTTTCTTCACCTGCATCGATCAATTTCTCTTTCGTCCAATCGTGAAGACGATCGACATAATAGATGTCTTCCTTGAATAATTCTTCCAGCGACAAAGCTTTTCCATTCTTCTTATCGAAATTCAAGACGGTTTGTTTAGTCATGACTCCGCCTTCACCAAGGTCGATCGTTTCAATAAACCTCACAACAAAAAAACGTTGATTTTGATGAATGACTTCAAAATCAATGTGCAATTCATGCGCCTGGCTTCCATCATTTTTTTGTTTACTTTTATAGCTTTCTTGTTTAAACAAAGCTTTCTGCTGATTCACATAATCTATAATGGTTTGGTCAATTTGGTTATTCGGTGTTTGGGGGTAATGGGCGGTCATGTGATACTCTTCAAATTCACTGATATCTGTTTCTATACTTACGTCATACATCGCCTGATTACCCATCTTCTCTCCCGACTCTTCATTAGCATTCGCAATGAAAGAACAGCCGGACGCCGTCAACAAAACAAACAAAATGGTATATATAATTGGTTGTCTCATGCTTTTCCCTCTTTATCTCATAGTCACACAATCTATTGTAACATAAATGTAACAATGACTTAATTACTTCGATATATTCAGTAAATTAAGTTAATTCAAACAAGTCCCTTCTTCATAAATGCTCCCGATTGTGGAAGACCCAGTTTCGAGATAACCGGGGTTCGCTGCCTAGGTTGAGCGTCAGGGGTGGTTGGGAAGCTACTCGCTTTCCTGTGGGGGAGCGCCGAGCTTCCTCGGACTGCGTCCTGCGGGATCTCGCCTATCTCCTTTTCCCTCGGGAGTCTCGCAGCTTCCCAACCACCCCATTCGATGAGCTAGAAAAACGAACCCCTTCACCGAGGAGAATGTCTTCCACTATCACTCTCCTTATTGTAATAAAGCGTTCTATATCAGGCTTTTTATGTAGAATACATATTTTCTAGAATTTACTGGGCAATGTTGTAAACACGTTAAATCTTTGAAGTTGTTTCGAGATACTCATATGGCAAGGGGCGGAGGGGAATGGCGAGACTCCTGCGGGAAGAGAGTGCTTGGTGAGACCCCACAGGACGGCAGTGCGAGGAGGCTCACCGCGCTTCCGCGGAAAGCGAGCCATTCCCCTCCGCCCCCATCCACTCAACAAAAGTCTCGAAACTTAGTCTTCCACAATCCTGCCATATAGCGGAATAAAAAAAGAACTCTCCAATAAGGAAAGTTCTAGATATTGGTGCGGACGTCCCATAGTTCGGGAAAGAAGCGGTGATCGAGGACTTTCTTTAAGTAGCCGACACCTGAGGATCCACCTGTTCCTTTTTTGTGACCGATAATTCGTTCGACTGTTTTCATGTGACGGAAACGCCATTGCTGGAGACTGTCTTCAATGTCAACAAGCTTCTCCCCTAATTGGTACAAGTCCCAGTATTGTTCCACATCTTTATAGACATTCGTCCAGGCAGCTTCTACGCTGGAGTCTTTTTCATACAGCTGCGTGTAATCGCGGTCCAACAATTTTTCTGAAATCGGAAAACCGGAGTCGGATAGCTTTTCGATGGCAGCATCGTAAAGGCTTGGTGCACGATATGCCTCTTCAAGTCGATGATGCAGCTCTGGGTCTTTTTCGTAGATCTTTAACACGTGAGGAGTTTTATACCCCAGTGCAAATTCAATCATTCTGTACTGATAGGATTGGAAGCCGGAAGCCTGTCCGAGGTGATCACGGAACTCCATATATTCTGACGGGGTCAATGTTGATAGGACATCCCACGCTTGAATAATCTGTTTTTGAATGCTCGATACTCGTGCGAGCATCTTAAAAGCCGCCTGCATTTGATCTTTTCTAATTGCTTCTATAGCTGCATGAAGTTCATGTAAAGTCAGCTTCATCCATAATTCACTGACTTGATGAATGATAATAAAAAGCATCTCATCATGATGAGGTGACAGACGATTTTGCGCAGAAAGCAGTTCATCCAAGTTCAAATATTCACCATAGGTCATCCGGCTGGAAAAATCAGTATGGATGTTCTCGCTGCCATCATTTTTATGATTTGTCACTGGTGTTCCTCCTTCAGTCCAACACGCCGCGTTCAGGAATGTTAGTAAAAGTCATCGGTAAAAATTCCGTATGAACCGTCCCTTCATACATAAGAAGCGTTCCTAAAACAGGGTGCTCTGCGTGCACATGTACACGAAAAGCCTCTTCCTCTTCATCATAATGTTCGTAAACGCTGGTCGTCGGATTGGCCATAGACATGAGGCCATCCACATGCATTGCTTTCGACTCCATATATAGTCCGCCTTCTGCTGTGACATGGATCTCCAGCTCGGTTTGTATGAGGCCTGTCTTTCCTAAATCATCAACGATACAACCTTTCTCTTCATCAAATCGCATCGCTGCATCAAAACCTCGAATCGAGTAAGGAAAGAAAAATCTCCGGATCCAACTAATCGTCTCCCGTCCTTTTTCATCTACATAGATATAATTCTCAAGGGTGAACGGGACATCTTTTCCTCTTTCTGCAAACACAAGGTGATCTTTTGTTCCCACTTGAAGAAAAGGGCGCAGCAAAGGATGTGTCCCTCTGATTTCAGTCATTCTCCCTTGGCCAAGGATCATTAGATTTTGTTTGCTCGTCAATCCGTACTTCTTTTGTAGCTCTGGATGAAGATTGTGGAATTGCTCACCTAGTGCTCGATGAAAAATCGACTTCATGGAAAAACTCCTCCCAAAACAGGTTTCCATCCGTGTTTCTTTTTGGATGGTTTTAAATTATTTGCCCCGTGCCATTTATGTAATGTTCTATATTAAAACAGGGTTAATAAAGCAGGTATGAAATGATTCAAATCAGAATATGGTTTTTTTAGAAACTATTTTCTTTGATGTATGTAATGGCATTATAGCATAAGTAACCGCTTTCCATTAAACATACAAGCATAAAGACCTGCCTTTCAGCAGGTCTTTATGCTTGTGTTAGTGGAATAACGAAGGTCTACAAAAACGTTTGCCCCATTTCGTCTTATGTTGTGCCTGGAGGCAGACCTTGGTGACATTAGCCGCCCCGAGATGCAGTAAAGACTACCAACTCACGACTTTGTTTATGTGTCTCCGTCGATCACTCTCACATAACACAATCACATGACTTCTTCTGCGTAGTCACTGATAGAGTAGCCTTTTTGTTGTTTCATAAGCCATCCTTGTTTTTCGAGCTGGTTGAAAAGTTTTTGAATGTGTTTTTCAGGCCAACTTGAAAGGATGCCGAACCATCGTGTTTCGTGCAAACGGAGCTGCCTAAGTTTGTTGGTCGCTTTTCCTGCAAGCACTTGTACTAAGGTATGGGCCGGATAATCTGTTCCATAATAATAGATCAAGTCAAGCACTTGTTGAGTTTCTGCATACGTCAGCGATCTTCCTTTGACAGTAATGATGACATCATTCTCTTCATAACGAACTTCAGTCAGCTTATTTTTCAACTCTTCTAAGACATGGCTTGTCATTGGATATACATTTTCAGGAACAACCTTCTGCCAATCGCGTAGTTCTTTCAACATTCTTACGTCGTCGAGTTCTATTCCGGAAAGCCATAACAGCTCAGATTCACACGTACGCTCTGGGATCTGGCTCCGATTTAATTTGTCATACATATAGAGCAGGGGATGTGATCTCATATCTCCTGCTTTACGCTGATAACGTTCAATCTGTTTGACAACATCTAAACTTTCATCGAGCGTTTTTCTGGCGACAGTCAACTGTTTTTTCAAACCATTTAACTGAATCAGTTGTTCCAGAAGACGCTGGTTTTGTGCAGCGATCTCATTGAACTGTTTCTCAATGGTCATGACTCGCTTCGTGGCTCGCTCCACATCGAATTCCTCTTCAAGAGCAACTCTGTCTTCATCAATATAATAAAGCAGGGTATAATCGCACCTTTCACAAGAACAACAGATGCATCTCTCCTTTGAAAGAAAGGTGAGTGATTTCCTATGTGAACAGCTTCCTTCCCTTCCTTCCAACCAATCGGCTGGTAAAGTGCGGAAAGGACGCATAACGATGCTGACTCTGTGACGCCAATAGGCCACATCCTCCGGGTAATTAAGAACCGATATAAGAGCGGATTGATTCATGACTTCAACCGCATCAATGACGTTCCTTTTTTCATGGAACAATTGTACGATCGGGTGATTGTGGAAAGCAGCAGATATTTTATCAATCCAATCCTTGTGGTCGTGTTCACTTATATGGGATAAAAAAAGATAGTCCTCAAGTACTTCCCCTACGTGTTCATAAAGTTGTTCCGAGGAGAGTTGAGTGAAATCTGTACTGTATAAAAATTCTTCTTTTAATGGTAGTCCATGTTCTTCCGACAAGGACCTCCATAAAAACAGTTCTGGGCGCAACAAATGTGGATGGATCGTCTCTTCTTTTTCAAAAGAAACTGGTAGGACAGCTTTTCCTGACAACCCTAGGTAGGGGCGAATTTTCGCAACATCAAGAGCTTTGTCGTTGATTTGGTCCACGATTGCGTCGTTAAGCCTGGATAGTAACCCCCGTTCAAATTTATGTCCAATCGACCGGATTTGTTTGTTCTTCTTTCCGATCGGTGCAAGTACTACATACGGGTATCGTTGATCCTGGTAAGCAATCCTGTTTGGCAGTCCCATAATGATTCCCCTTTGAATAAGGATTTACTACTATTATAGAAAAAGTATTACGATGTACCAATAAATATAAGTAAAATGGGCGTCATACTGTTAAAATTTCCACGGAATACCCAATGAAAAGCCCCGTTTCTATGACACCAGGGATCGCGCTCAACTCTTTTTCCAACGTATCGTGTATATGAGCAAACCTTACGTCCATAAGCATGTTGCCAGCTTCGGTCAAAACCGGGCCATCCTTCGCTGCAGCCATGCGCAGCTGAATGTGATCACACTCAAAAGTTTGAAGGGATGTTTCTACAAGATGAACCGCTCGTGGATCCACCTCTAAAGGAACCGCAAACTTCTCCCCGAGTCTTTCAACATGCTTGCTTCCATCAACTAAAATATACGTGCTTGCAGCACTTGCCATCACGAGCTTCTCCGCAAAAAGAGCGCCTCCTCTTCCTTTAATGAGACGATGTTCTCCGTCCACCTCGTCCGCGCCATCAAATCCCCAATCCGGTTGGTGATTGAGGAGAGAAGTCGTTGTCAGTCCATAATAACTACAGTTCATCTCTGCCTCTTTAGAAGTAGGAATAGCCAATATCTCCAGCTTTTCCTCCGCTACTCTTTCCGCAATCTTTTCTAAAGCAAGAAATGATGTCGACCCTGAGCCGATGCCGATGACATCTCCATCCTTTACAAAACGGCTCACTTTTTGAGCGACTTTTTCTTTTCGTTCACGATTTGAAATTTCCCCTGACCAGACCGGCTGATCGGCTAATTTATTCTTCCATTTCACAGGTATCACCTCTTTCTTTGGTATTCCCGAATGACTTGGAAAACAAGCATGGGTGGTAAAGAAAGTGTATCAGATGAAGAAGCCCATTCCCGTTCCTACGCCAAAACTTTGTCATTCTTAACGCTGTCTTCACATAAATATAAGGTAATCCATTGTTCTGCAGAAAGAAGGGGATGGAATTGAAACGAGTGTACTGGAAGTTGTTCATCTTCTATCTCGTCCTCATCGCCGCCATCATACTCGTCACATTCAATCAATAAACCGTAAGATGAATCTCCATATAATCCCCCTATTCTTGAAGACTCAGTTTTGAGACTTCTGTTGAGTGGATGGGGGCGGAGGGAAATGGTGAGACTCCTGTGGGAAGTGCGTGGTAGATGAGACCCCACAGAGCGTAGCTCGAGGAGGCTCATCCCTCGCCCACGGAAAGCGAACCTTTTCCCGGAGCCCCTAAACTCCCACAAAAGTTTCGAAAAACCGAGTCTTCCACCATCCTGCCATATTGTTGAACAAGCGTTTAATTAATGTTGAGTCATTACCCCATATATATTCAAAAAACCTCGACCGCTCCATGGTCGAGGTTTTACTTGATTAAGTCGTGTTTGAAGGCATAGATAACTGCCTGGGTACGGTCGGATACTTGGAGTTTTCCAAGGATATTGCTTACGTGTACTTTCACTGTCTTCAGGGCGATGAACAATTGATCTGAGATTTCCTGGTTGGTTTTCCCTTCTGCCATTAATAGTAGAACTTCTTTCTCTCTTCCTGTCAGTTGATTGTGAAGTTCTGCTCCATCCGGCGTACGCATTTTTGTCATGATTTTGCCTGTCACTTCAGGTTCTAGGATGGACTGACCTGCGTATGTAGAGCGAATGGCTTTGGCGATTTCTTCTGCTTTTGATGTTTTGAGCATATAACTCGTCGCTCCCGCTTCAAGTGCCGGGTACACTTTTTCATCATCCAGAAAACTCGTGACGATAATGACTTTGGCTTCCGGCCATTGTTCAGTAATCCGTTTCGTCGCTTCAATGCCATCCATCTCGTCCATGACTAAGTCCATCAATATAATATCAGGACGATGCTCCAATGCAAGGTCCACGGCTGCTTTTCCATCGTCAGCTTCCGCAATAACCTCGATATCTGGTTGTGCAGATAAGTATGCTGATACGCCGATGCGCACCATTTCATGATCATCAGCAAATAATACGGTAATCATTCTTCCTCGCCTCCTTTTATCCGATGAGGAACTTTGACTTCTAACCGGGTTCCCTGTTCCTTCACGCTTACAATCTTTAATGTTCCGCCGAGTTCAAACGCTCGTTCCTGCATGTTTTGCAGGCCATATGAACTCGTCTTCGCTTCTTCCACATCAAAACCGATGCCGTCATCCACGATACGCAGGATGACGTTCTGATCCCTTTCGATCAGCATGACACTCAATGAATGAGCTTTCGCATGCCTTAAGGTGTTTGAAACCGATTCTTGAAGAATCCGGAAAAGCTGATCTTCGATTCCTTTTTCAAGGGTTAAAGGTTCCACGGACCATTCAATTTTCATGGGTACTTTTTGTGTGAGTTCATAAAGCAGCTCTTCTGCTCCTTCCGTCAGAGACTTATCCTTTAGGGCCACAGGTCTTAAATGAAGAAGCAAAGCTCTCATTTCAAGCTGAGACTGGTGAATCATTCGTTCGACCATCTGCATTTGTTTTTTCGTTGCCTGCCAATCATCCGGATCGGTTTCATTAATGGCAGACATCATCATGGAAGCTGCAAATAATTGCTGACTGACGGAATCATGAAGTTCTCTTGCAAGACGGTTCCTTTCCTGAATCACCACTTCCTGCAGGCTCTTCTCTCGTTCTTCTGCCCTCTCTGTAACCATACGTTGAGCAAGATCTGTTTGTTTCGTCATTTTTTCTTCCAATTGTTTAAGGGCGAGGTCGATCTGCTCCATCTCTTTCAAATCAACCTCTTCTTCCGCAAGCTCATTTCCCTTTGTCAATTCAGACACGCGATGTTCGATGGTGAAGAGCTGCCTGCGCCAAAACCATCCCTGGATGACGCCGACCACAAACCCGAAAGATAAAGAAATGAACAAAACAAAGAAAATATAAGGAAGATCAAAAACCTCCCTTTCCAAAAGCTCTCCCCACGAGCCGAAAGGAAAGGCATAGAACGTAATGGTCAACAACAGAATGGTGAACCCGAAAAAAGTAAGGGTGCCGGACAACAATTGTCTATGCCATACGTTCATACGCGCTTCACCTCAAGCTCACCGGAAACCATAGACGTTATGATTTTCACGCGTGGCTTTTCTTTTCGATACCCTTCGGTCTGATAGGAGACGACCTGGTTAAACACTTTCGACTTCTTATATTGAAAAATGGAAGCACGTCCGATGAGAGCACTATGATGAATACTTACCTCTACTTCATAAGGGACATATATGGTCAGGTTTCCGATCAACTGGCGTATGGAAATGACGGCCTCATCGTGAGGAAGAACCGTGTGGCTCAAATCGACAATTCTGTCCCCAAAACCGCCATGAATGTTGATATCCTTCCATTCATAAGAGGTTTTCGGTGTAGCATCATCTCCAAAAAACTTCTGCCTTAACAATGGTTCCTGATCAGGGATCTCCTGGTGATGATCAATGATCTCAGGTCGGATGTGCTCCGGCTTTTCCCTTGATTTAAAGTAATCTCTTAGGAACATGAGAATCAATGCAATAACAAGGAATCTAACAGCAATCATACTTAATACGGTGAAAATTAAACTGATCAAACCAATCCAGAAAAGGATTTTCCTCCACAATGGACGATAGTTTTTCCATCCGATATATATAAGGACTCCGGAGAAAACGACAGAAAATACAAGTCCCCCGTTGAAGAAGACGATTTCCACAACGAGGAGAATCACCCCTATGATTAAAATCGTGTTGATCGTATCGGTCGAAAGCTTTTTAAGCATAAAGGTCATCCCCCTCCCTTAAATCGATAAAGACGCAGAAATCTGCGCCTTCATCATACCATGTTTTCTATTTAGCGGGTACTTCCTCCCGTTTCTCCATTTCTTTTTCCAATTGGGCCATTTTACTGTCAAACGTATTGTGGTAATACGCGCTGTTCACTTTGTACTCCAGGTCCTCGATGTAGCGGTCGATTTCTGAAAATCTGGAGTAAGGCTTGTCCGCTGTGTCCTCAATCACACGATTCATGCGATGATGAGCACGGGCAATATTTTCACGTCCCATCAGTTCCATCCGTTTCAAATGCATGTCCTTCAGTTTGTGTTTCATTTCTTCATATTTACGCTCAAGAGACTCCAGCTGTTCGATGCTGTCCTTTCTTGATGCTAGAAGGCGATCGGCCCTTGCCTCATATTCCTGCTGCTCCTTGACGGCGAATTCATACATCGTAGATTCTCCTGCTTTTTCAGCGACCTCAGCCTGGCGTCTGCGCTTGTCCGCCATATCCTGTGCTTTCTGGAACTCACGGGAAAACTCATCTTTCAATCGGTACTGCCGCTCCACAAGCTTCCTTACCTTCTCCGTTTCTTTTTCACTTTCACGCAAATACTGATTTAACATCGCGATCGGATTTTTTTGTTCTTTTTGATCCAATGCCTCATGCAAATCCGCGGTAATGGAATCTTTCAACCTCGTAAATAAATTAGACATAGTGTGTATCTCTCCTTTAGTTTATTTGTTCATTTCTGCCCATTGACGTTCAAAGTTGGTAAAAGGATCATCGGATTTGGTTGAACGTACCTCTTCGCTTTTGCTTGTCCAATTTTTATAGATCCAGTAAAGCGCAAAAGCAGCGGCGACACCAATCACTGCATAGACATTTGAGACGGCTATGCTGAGGATGATCAGTCCAACCACGACCCAGCCGACCTTTCCGGCCGTGGAGTCACTTTTCATGAACTGCTTGAACACGACATAAAGCAGCCAGACACTTACACCCAGGAGGATCATCGGTCCTAAATTGGCGAGCAATACGGTAAGAGCGACTAATCCAGCCAGGAACAGTAAAAATTTCTTCATCGTTTTTCCCTCCTTGCTGATTTCTTGTCTTTATCATATCGAGAATAGAATCATGTCGTAATGAGCCAGAGATATATTTTCTACTAAGACCAGAGGCGTATAGTAGGTTTGAAAATGTGGAGACAGAACAAATGGTAGAGGGTATTAAGCAGTAGAACGAGGAAGTTGACCATTAATTAGAGGAGGACAATCCCCACCGCAACACACAAAAAGGCCGCCTAACTAAGGCGGCCTTTCTTTTATTCAATGATACGCAGTTCTTTCGGTGTTTTTGTCAATGTCACATACCCGTCTTCCGTAACGAGTACATCATCTTCTAAACGCACGCCACCGACTTCCGGGTCATAGATACCAGGCTCGATCGTGTACGTCATGCCTTCCTTCAAGACGCCATCATTCAAATGACTCATGGAAGGGAATTCGTGCACGTTGATTCCAAGACCGTGACCGATGCGGTGTGGGAACTTGTCTCCGTAACCTGCATCTGTGATGACGTCGCGTGCGACTTGGTCAAGATCCCCGATTCGTGTTCCCGGCTTACTGATTGCAAGCGAGGCTTCCAGGGCTTCCTTCACTTTATTGTAAATCGCCTTTTGTTCCTCACTCACCGAACGATAGGCAAACGTGCGGGTAATATCGGACGTATACCCTTTCCATACGACGCCAAGGTCGAATAAGACAAAATCACCCGGCTTCAAGCGGCGGTCCCCAGGGTTCCCGTGGGGTTGACCGGATTTTTCGCCGAACAGGACCATCGTGGAAAAGGACATTTCCGCAACGCCTTTCTTCTTCAGTTCATATTCAATCTTCGCGAGAACTTCCATTTCAGTGATTCCCTCTTCAAGGGCTTCAACACCCACGCTCACACCGAAATCTGCAAGCTCAGCCGCTTCTTTCATAATGCTGATTTCATGGTCGTCTTTGACGACACGCATGTTGTTCAAATGCCCTTCGATGTCTTCCACTTTCACATCTTCAAAGAGCTCGAAAAACGATTCACTTCTGCCATAAGAAAGGACTTGTTTTTCTATCCCTACCGTTTTCACATTGGCGATGCCGTTCTCTTTCATCTTGTCCGCCATCATCTGCCATGGGTTTTCGTGATCGGCATAACCAATCACTTCCTTTGTCCATCCAGCATCACGGATTTGACCTTTCTCCATCCCGGGCAGGACAGCAATCGGATCCGCTTCAGGGAAAACGAGCAATCCCAGCAACCTTTCATGTGGGTCTGTATGAAATCCCGTCAAATAAAAAAAGTTCTCTGTTGAATTAATAAACGCTGCATCAACGTTTGTATCTTTTAGGTATTGAGTAAATAGTTCCAATCGATGTTCCAACATTCATCACTCCTCTTCGCTTCTTTTTTCATCATAGCTCAATCTTTCAAGCAATCCAAATCACACAAAAGTCCGAAAATGGAAATGAACGTTTAACGACACTTTTATCTTTTTCATTCTCATAATGGGAAGCATTCGATATAATGGCGAAAGGTGATTAAAAAATAGGAGGTGAACTGATATGGACCGTACTCGTTTTTTTGTGCGGGTAGCTGCGATTTACGCATTGATCGGCGCATTTATGGGTTCCCATATGGCCGGCGGAGGGGGACTGCAATTGAGCGCGATCCACGCTCACATCCTCGTTGTTGGATGGCTTTCTCTTTTTGCTTTTGGTGTTTATTATAGAGTGTTCTCCATACCCAGAGATTCTAAGCTCGCGACAGCCCACGTATGGACATCGTTCTTTGGTGTATTCGGCTTAACGGTTGGTATGTGGCTGTATTATACCCAGCCGCTTCCAGGTTTGAACACATTCAACACAATTTTCTTCATTGTTGGAGGGACTGTTCTTCTCATCGCATTCGTCTTATTTGCGATTATGACTTTCGTTCACGGTAAACAAATTTCTGAAAACGCATAAAAAGAGATCCGCTCCCCATAGCGGATCTCTTTTCTTATGCGGCTTGTCTTAACGGCGTACGTTGTAACAACGACTTTTCTAATCGGATAGCAAAAAATGCGGACACGATGGCTAAGCCGACATCTTTAATTAAAAATGGCACCATGCTTGACCAGGCCAGAACAAATCCAATACCATCCCCTCCAACCCAGAAGTTCATAGCGAGATAGAATAGATTGACACCAATAAAATAGTTCAACACAATTCCGACAAGGGCTGCGGTGATATAGGTCGGCAGGTTCCGTTTAGACTCTGCAATCTTTCCAACAGCATAAGCGACGACAATAAAAGATAAAATAAATCCAAATGTTGGCGATATGAGTGTGGATACTCCACCTTTAAATCCAGCAAAAATGGGTGCACCTACCAGACCTAGAAGGGCATAAACAAGAACAGAGAATGAGCCTAACCTGCTCCCCAGGACCAGCCCTGCAAGGATGGCAAAGAATGTTTGAAGCGTCAGCGGTACGCCCATGACCTGCAAGAATGGCATAAATGCGGTGATGTTGGCTCCGATCGCCATGAGAGCAACGAATAAGCTTCCCAAAGTAATGTCGTAAGCCGATAAACGAGATGGTTTCATTACGGTGTCCTCCTACATATAAAATCTCTTTAACTATTATTAAGATACGAGAATTCACCTCATAATGTCAACTAAGTTTTTTAATAGTTAACAAAAGGAGTGCCATGATAACCGGCACTCCTTTTTAATATTTATAGTCCCAATCCCATAGAAAGTTGGTTCGTATAACTTGTATAAGCAACGGTTTGATTCAACGCTGCCATTTTCTGAGCATCATACCCATATTCCTTCAACCGTTCTACATCCTCTTTTGTCACTTCTACTGGTATTGCAATTAAGCGGCCCGCATAGGTGAGTACCGCTTTCCATTCCTCACTCATGTCGGATTCCTTATAATTGTTAAGCCATTTCAGCACATCCTCTTGATCTACCAGCTCTTCAAGCAATTTGGAGTGACTATCGGTACAGTATTTGCAGCCATTCTTCATAGAAACGAACGTGATTACCGCTTCTCTCAAATCGTCTGGGAAGTCTGTTTCTTTGATCGCTTTCTGCAAGGGAAGAAAAGCTTCATATAACTTCTCATCATTCGCCAGCAGCCGATCAAACAAAGGGGCCGGATTTGGCATATTGTTTTGTACATTGAGTTCCTTCATTTCTTTTTGTTTTACAGGTTTAATCCATGGCATCGCTATACCACTCCTATATCATTCTTTTTAACTAGGTAATAATAACCCATTAAATGGTGACTTCCCCCTCTTAATGTAGTAGTATAGACTCAAAAAGTAGGAGGGGGAGTATATGTTTTCTCCTCAAAGGACGATGGGTCAATATACGACCCCGAAAGAAACGGTGCAATATATGACTCGGAAACTTCTATCAGAACTTCCTGAGAAAAGCGACCTGAAGATTCTAGACCCTGCTACCGGGGACGGCATTTTCATCCATACATTGCTGGAAGAAGGCCTTACAGCAGAAAACCTCTATGCCTTTGATATCGACAAGAAAACAGCGTCTCCTCACCCTGATGTTCATTTTTACTATGAAGATTTTCTAAAGGTTGATCAACAAGGGCAATATGATGCGATTATAGGTAATCCTCCCTATAAGTCCAAGCGACAAAGCCCTTACTTTTCCGAAAACCGTGAAAGAATAGAACGCGAATTTGGAAAAATCGGCATCCATAACTTATATTCCCTCTTTATTCACAAAGGCATACAATGCTTGAAGCCTGGTGGATTGATGACCATGATTGTACAGGACTCATTTCTTACAAACATTTACTACAAAAACTTTCGTGAATTTCTACTAAAAGAGACCGAAATCAAAGAAATCGTTCTTGCTCCCAGACGCCTTTTCCATAAAGGGAAAGCGGATGTGCGTACAGCCATCATTACTCTAAAGAAAAGAGACATGGAAGCAGCTGCCTTCACACAAATGAGGTTGGTCGACCGCCTGAATGAGCAAAATTACAATCATCCACCAGAGGACAACATTCAATATCTATCCCAGCAAACGTTTGAGCAGATGCCTGCTCATAACTTTGCGATCAATGTTCCTGAAGATATCTTGAGGCATTTCAAAGTCCCCTACCAGCCACTTGGAAGTGTCCTGAAAGGAGGGACAGGCATATCTACCGGAGATGACCGTTCTTTCTTACGGGAATTCAAGAACGAGCATGCGCCCCTGGACTGGATTCCTTTTTACAAAAATGGCGGTAGTAAAGATGCCTGGTATTATGAACCGAAATACTACATCCATAAAAATTGGCCTGAATATGTCGACAAAGGGGAAAACTTCACGGTACGGAACCGGTCGTATTTCTATCAGAGAGGCATTACATGCTCGTCCATGGGAGTAGATTTCTCGGCTGCTTTACTTCCGGAAGGCTCCTTGTTCGGTGTGAACGCCAACCTCTTTCCAGAACAAGAAGAAGATCTGTACTACTTCCTAGGGCTGTTAAACAGCAAGTTGATCAAATACATGGTAAGAAAAGTTCTCAACCGAACCAACATGATCACGTCCGGCTACATCAAGAAGATTCCTTACATAGAACCTGATCCTCTGCAAAAGCAGGTAATGATTGAAACAGCTCGGAATATCGTTGATAAGAAGAAAGAGAATCCATCTTTTCAAACCGGTGAATGGCAGTCGTTGGTGGATCAAACCGTTTATGAAATCTATGGAATATCGAGTTTCAGTCGTTCGAAAGTCCACGATTTCTGCCATGATATTATGGAGAAGATTTGACTCTTCTCCACCTCCCCTCTCATTTTCCGGCACAATATTTCCTGGGAAATCAAATCATTTAAGAATTCGATAATTTCCCCAATCATCAGGTAGAAGCTGCAAATATTTGCGCGAAAGAAAGCGGTCATCGACAAGCTGAATCGATCCGTGATCCTCTTCTGAACGGATTAACCGCCCGCCTGCTTGCAACACCTTGTTCATTCCCGGATAAACATAGGCATAATCATAGCCGTTTCTTCCTTTTTGATTAAAATAATCTTTGATCAATTCCTTTTCAAAGCTCCTGGGAGCAAGCCCAATACCTACCACTGCTACACCGTTCAACCGGTCCCCCCGAAGGTCTACACCTTCAGAGAATATCCCTCCCAGCACAGCGAAACCGACGAGCCGGCCACCTTCCTCAAATTGTGCAAGAAAGTCTTCTCTTCTTTCTTCATCCATCCCTCGCTCCTGCATGACCGCATCCACAGGAGAGAAGTTTTTGAATTCACGATAGACCATTTCCATATAGTGATACGAAGGGAAAAAGAAAAGATGATTCCCTTCATGGATTTCCACCTGTTCATACAGGCGTTTGGTCAGTTCACCAACCGTCTTCTCCCTGCTCTTATACCTCGTCGACAACGGAGTGATCATCACATCTATTTGTGATGAGTCATACGGAGAAGGCAAATGTAAAATATAATCGTCTTTGGTGCCCCCTAGCATCTCTTTATAATAAGCAAATGGTGAAAGAGTCGCTGAAAAAAACACCCCTGACCTAAAAGTTTTCGTCGTTTCGCGCAGGACGTGTGAAGGGTCAAGACAATACAGCTTCAATATGAAGTTTCCCTCTCGCGTACTCTCACCCAACAAACGATAGTGTTCATCTACATATTCGAGGATTTTCAAAAACCTTTGAGACTGAAAATATACATCCATCAGCCGTTCAGATCTTTCCCCTTCCGTATCCTCCTGCAAAAGCGATTCCGCCTCTGAAATAAGACGTTCTATGTTTTCCTCCAACTCTCCGGGCACCTGATCCAGTTGGATGAATTCTTCCGTGGAAGAATAAAAACGCTCTAAATCTTTTCCGATCGCTTCAGCCACTTTGACTAAGCTATCTTCTTCCCCCTCCCATTCAGTCGCAATGCTTTCATAGGATTCCTTGGCAATGGAGGCGGAATACATCTCGCGAGCACGCTCTACAAGGTTATGACTTTCATCCACGAGCAGCGCTGTTTTTTTCTTCCGATCGGGCATCAATCGTTTCAGAGAAACTCGAGGGTCGAAGATATAATTGTAGTCCCCAATAATCACATCAGACACATCCGTAAGGTCCAGTGAAAATTCGAAGGGGCAAACTTTATGTTTCCTTGCATACGATTCAATAACCGAACGTGTCATCTGTGTTTCATGGAGCAGAATATCAACAATTGCTCCATTGATTCGATCATAGTAACCGTCGGCAAATTCACAGTAGTCCGGCTGACAAATTGTTTCTTCCTGAAAACAGATTTTATCTTTTGCTGTCAATGTAACTGATCGGAGCTTAAGTCCCCTTTCTCCCATCTTCTGTAGAGCTTCTTCTGCCGTCGCTCTTGTAATTGTCTTTGCCGTTAAATAATAAATTCTTTCCACACCTTCCAACTGCAACGCTTTAATAGCTGGAAAAAGGGTGGATATCGTCTTCCCAATCCCTGTCGGCGCCTGGGCAAAAAGGTTCCTCTTTTCTTCAAGCGTACGGTAAACACTTCCTGCTAGTTTCCGCTGGCCGTCACGATAACTCGGAAATGGAAATTTCAAATCAGGGACTGTTTTTTCTTTTTGCTCTCGTATATGAAGAAGAATCCGCGCATAAGACGCGTATTCGTTGACTGTTTCTTCCATGAATTGATGCAATTCCTCGTATGTAAATGTACGTAGAATTCGCTTTTTGTCTTTTGTTTTTTTCTGGACATACGTCAACTGCACCTGGATTTTTTGAAGCTCTTCTTGTGCTGCATAAATAAAGGCATACCCTTTGGCTTGGGCCCAATAAAGGGGATAAGTGGTATCATCAATTTCTTCAAGATCCCTTGAGGTGGATTTGATTTCATCAATCACCGGACCTTCTTCTGTGTCCAATAAACCATCACACCGTCCCTGTACCTTAAGATTCAACCCTTCCTGTTGAAACTCATATTCCAGGAAGACTTCTGATTCGTCTTTTACTTTATACTTCTTTTGTACTTCTTGATGTATGGCCGTTCCTTCCACAAGCGCTGTATTCGTTTGGAAACGTTCGTCAATACTTCCCGTCCTGTACACATAGGAGACAAGGTCTCTAACGGAAATCGTCATTTGTGTGTCCATCGATTTCCCTCCCTGCTTAGCGGTTTTATTTTCTTACCCTCATCTTCTTACACTCTTTTCCGTATGTCTATTGTATAGGACCATGATATAATTGTGGTTAAAACTTTTCATTTCCCATTAGATGGGAAGCACATATAATAGAAGTGAGATTACCCTTCAGGAGGGATTCAGCCTTGAAAAAATGGAGATGGATGGCAGCCGTCGCACTCTCCTTCTTGATCGCCTTTTTTATCGTAGCAGCTTTTATATATACCCCGGAAGAAGAACTGTCGACTGAACCGAAAGAATCAGAGCAACCAGCGGAAACCATCCCCGCTCAAGAACAACAGATTGATACCGATGAACCCGAAGAAGATGAACAGGAAAGTGAAGAAAAAGAAGGGAAACTGAGTGAAGGATTACGTGAGGTCTTTACTAGTGTGATTGAAAGTGCCCGGGATGTGTTTATAAAAGATGACCTGAATATCGTAGCTATTGGTGATTCTTTGACACAAGGTGTGGGCGACTCTACAGAAAATGGCGGATATATCGGGATCCTTGAAAAAACTTTCAATGCTAACCCGAATACAGAAACCCTCAATATAACAAACTACGGAAAACGAGGAAATCGGACAGACCAAATGCTTGAACGAATGGAAGACGAAAAAATTGCCGAGTCCCTCCAAGAAGCGGACCTGATTCTGATTACCATCGGCGCCAACGATGTCATGAAAGTAGTGAAAAATAATTTTACAAGCTTGAATTATCAGGACTTCGTTGAGGAACAAGAAGGTTATGAGAATCGGATGCGTAACATTTTCAGTCGGGTCCAGGAATTGAATCCTGATGCCCCTGTGTATCTAGTGGGTCTCTATAATCCTTTCAACCAATACTTCACGAACATTCCGGAACTTGGGAAAATTATGGGGGATTGGAATGACATCAGCCGTCGAGTCACCGATGACTACGAACAGGCCACCTTCATACCCATTAGAGACTTGTTTGAAGGAAACGAAGAAGAGCTTCTTTGGGAAGAAGACCTTTTCCATCCCAATGAAAGAGGTTATAAAAAGATGGCGGAGCGCGTGTTACAATACATTAGAGAAGACATCGAACAATAACAGGTGGAATGTATAAGATGAAACGACTATTGTTAAATAATAAATGGAGAACATCCTTTTGGCTTTTAGCTCTGATTAATATGGGGGTTGTCATCTGGCTTGTCGCTTTAGTTTTCTTACCAAGCTCTTATACCATCGTTAATGTGGATCAGGAGAAAGAAAGCCCTGATGCAGAGTTCACCATCGTTTCCACAAAAGAGAATATGGAGCAACTCGCCAATGAGTACCTCTCAGAACTCTCAACCCAAACGGTCTTCGATTACTCCATCACCTTAGACCGAAATGTTACTTTAGCAGGGAACATCAAGGCCTTTGATCAGGTCATCCCCATTAATGTAGAGTTACATCCTGAAGTGCAGAAAAACGGAGATCTTGTGTTAAGACAAGAGAAAATCTCTTTAGGGAAGCTCCCCCTCCCAAATAAAAAAGTATTGGAATTCGTGAAAGACAACTACAACTTACCTGAATGGGTCATCGTAAATCCAAATGAAGAAAATATTTATGTTGCTGTCACTCAAATGGACACGGCAAGCAATTTCAATGTAAAAGTCGATCGCTTTAACTTGAATTCCAACCAGCTTGCATTCAAAATTGCCGTCCCGAGCAATAGCTTCCAATTCGCACAACGAGTTGTAAACGATCATTTGGAGTGAAAAGCAAAGCAGATGAATGCCGCTGTTCAACTATGATAAAATTGGACTACCATTCCCAAGGATAAGGAAGTGACAGATATGCGCGTTGTAAACAATATTGCCGATCTCATCGGTGATACACCTTTAGTTAAGCTGAATCGTATTGCGCCAGAAGGCGGAGCCGACATTTATATGAAATTGGAAAAATACAACCCAAGCGGAAGTGTCAAAGACCGCGCCGCTTTCAATATGATGGAACAGGCGGAAAAAGATGGACACCTCAAAAAGGGAGCCACGATTATCGAACCGACGAGTGGAAACACAGGAATCGGAATTGCTATGAACGCGGCTGCAAGAGGATACAAAGCCATTCTTGTTATGCCCGATACAATGACCCAAGAACGGATCAACCTTTTGAAAGCATACGGTGCCGAAATCGTTCTGACACCTGGAGATGAAAAAATGCCAGGAGCCATCGCCAAAGCGAAAGAACTGGTCGGTGAAATTGAAGGAAGTTTTATGCCCATGCAATTTGAAAACATGGCCAACCCAGACGCCCACCGCCATACGACGGCCGCAGAAATTATAGAAGCTATGGATGAGCTCGGCAAACCTCTATCCGCTTTCGTTTCCACGGCCGGCACTGGCGGAACCATTACAGGGACAGGGGAAGAGCTGAAAAAACGCTATGAAGATCTGACCATCCATGTGGCAGAACCTGCTGGCTCCCCTGTACTTTCCGGTGGAAAGCCTGGAAAGCATAAGCTTGTAGGGACGAGCCCGGGTTTCGTCCCTTCAATCTTGAATCAGGAAGTGTACGACGAGATTTTCCAAGTGACAGATGAAGATGCTTATGACATCACTCGCAGGCTTGCTCGTGAAGAGGGCTTGCTCCTTGGGACTTCCTGTGGAGCCGCCTGCTGGGCAGCCATTCAGGTCGCAAAAAAGAAAAAGCCGGGTGAAGTGATCGTATGTATCGCCCCAGACACCGGAGAGCGTTACCTCTCAGGAGACTTATTCCGCTACTAAAAACAACGAAGCACTCAGAGTTTGAGATCTCTGAGTGCTTTTTTTATATCCTTCTTTCACTATAGCTCCCGTTTGTGGAAGACTCAGTTTCGAGATGTTTGTTGGAGTTTAGGGGCTCCGGGAAACAGTTCGCTTTCCATGGGGCGGGCGCTGAGCCTCCTCAGGCTTCGCCTTCCGGGGTCTCAGCTGTCCCACACGTCCCATAGGAGTCTCACCGTTTCCCTCCGCCCCTTGACCATAAGAGTATCTCGAAACCACTTCCAGAATAAGCGGCCCTCTATCGTTATGGGAGTTGGTGTATTCAACTCTCAAACAAGCAGTAAACTATACTCTAACGCTTGCTATAGAGCGCTTCTCAACTAGAAAGCAGTTATTATGGAAGACGCTCCATTCGTGTACGTGGGTTCGTTTATCCCATCTCTCGAGTGGGGTGGTTGGGAAGCTGCGAGACTCCCGTGGGAGAAGGAGATAGGCGAGATCCCGCAGGACGGAGTCCGAGGAAGCTCGGCGCTCCCCCACAGGAAAGCGAGTTGCTTCCCAGCCACCCTGACGCTCAACATGGAAACGAACCCCGGAAACATCTCGAAACTGAGTCTTACACAATCCTGCCATTTAGCTTAAGATGAGCTTGAGTGATTCACAGGCGGTATAGGTCTCTGAAGCGTAAATGCCAACCAAGGTGGAAGGACGCGACACGGCAGATGATGACGAGAAGGAAAATCATATAGGTCTGCCACGCGCTTTCGATATCGATCCAACCTACTCCTATAAGGAGCCCTGCCATCAATGCCCACACAGCATAAATTTCCTGGTGCATGACCATGGGGCGGCGTTGAGCTAAGACATCCCTTGTCACCCCTCCCCCGACCCCTGTCAGGATAGCAGCGAAAATAATTCCTCCAAGAGGAAAACCATTCGCTATAGCAAAAGACGCCCCTTGAAGAGCAAATGCAGATAAGCCGATGGCATCGGGATATATATTCCAACGGTCCCAAGTCATGACCCACGTCTTAGGGAAGAAATAGACAATGGCAATCGTAGCGAGGGCTACATAAAAGAGATAGCCTTGTTCCCAAACATGGACGACCGGTACATCCAGGGCAATATTCCTGATGATCCCTCCAGCGAATGGTGTCGCAATACCAAGAATAAATGTGCCAAATATATCATATCTTTCATTTAACGCTACAATCGCCCCACTAAATGCAAATGCAGAAACGGCTAATATGTTTAAAATTTCCCAGGTCATTGTCTTCCCCCTCCCTGAAGGTGCTTTTCTTTGTAATTCTTTCCGTTTATCTCAGACTGATTGATTATAACAAATTCTCATCAATAAAATAGGCGTTTTTTTATATTTTTGCTAGAATACTAATGCTAGAAAGAGAGTAAACGAGGATAAACCTCCATACGTTCCTTTTATCACCTTAACTGGAAAATATAATGATAAATACGAGAAAATCCTTGGTTTTGTAGCAATCTGCCACAAGGAATCTGGCTAAGATAAACGAACTAGTTATATGAAAATAGAAATCAGGATGTGGAAAAATGAGAAGATGGCTAATCCAATTAAGAAAAGAACAGCAGTTAACCCAACAAGAAGTAGCAGCAGGAGCTCACATTGACCGTGCCTATTATGCTCAAATCGAAAACGGCACACGAAATCCAAGCATGACGGTCGCTTCTCGTATTGCTTCCTACCTTCATATTAATCCTTCACTCTTTTTTTCTGAACAATTGAGTGAACCTTTCGAAGCAGCACTTACAGGTTCCCCCATTACAATCGCCCATTGTGACCTTGAACATCGTTATACATGGCTTTTCAATAATCATACTGACTTCACTATGAGTAAAGTCATTGGGAAAAGGGTGGATGAAATCTTTCCACATGAATCCACTGAGGAATTATTGAACATTAAGAAAAAAGTGGTGTTAGAAAAGAAACCAATAAGAAAAGTGGTGTCATTCCCACTATCAGAGGGGTCCATCGTCTATGATATATTTTGCAAGCCAATTTATGATTCCAACGGCAATATCATAGGAACGGCAAGTGTTTCGATGGAAACGATGAAACCGCTCACGTAGGGGGCAAAAAAAATTGATCATTGAACAGCTCTCTTCAAGGTTATTAAAAGATACACTCTTAAGAGCTATAGACTTAAAACTGGAAGACGATTTCATTTATCTCTTAAAAGCGGAAATTTCAAAAAGGGAAAAAGAAGAGAAGATGATTGAAAAACTGTAATATTTGATTCCTCACCATAAACTATAATGAAAGCACCGTGATGTATGATTCAATGATCCTGGGGGTAAACCATGATAGAGGTGATACACATGGACCGAAATCATTGGATTATGCATCAAGAGTGGAATGACTTGGTTTTCATGCATTGGCCTGTCCCAGCAGAAGTATTACGCCCTTTTATTCCGCCTGCTTTTGCTATCGACAAATATGACAATTCCGCATGGATTGCCATCGTTCCCTTCCGCATGCAGAATATCCGCTTCCGCACTCTCCCCTCTCTCCCATTTGGAAATCAACTGCTTGAATTAAATGTTCGAACATACGTGACGTTCAATGGTGAACCAGGGGTCTATTTCATCACTCTTGATACCAACCATCCCCTTGGTGTATTTTTAGCCCGCAAGTTGTTTGGACTACCTTATGTCCATGCGAAAATGAGAATGGACCAAACAGAGGCGGGATATCAGTTTACTAGCAGACGAATTCATAAGGGGTACCCTGCTTCTCATTTTCATGCAAACTTTCATACGGTATCGGAACCTATACATGCTCAGCCAGGATCTCTCCTTTATTGGTTAACAGAAAGGTATGCCTTGTGGGTGGTGAGAGGCCGTTCTAAGATTTACAAAGGTCCCATTCTCCATAAGAATTGGAGGCTGCAAAAAGCGGAAGCTGATATCCACATGAATCAACTTGCGGATTTCCTTCCCCCTTCTTTATTTGCAACCAAGCCTATCACTTATTTCTCAAAATCCCTGCATACAAGAATCTTCCCTTTTGAAAGAAAAGGCTGAAACAGAGGCTTTGACAGTTTTATGTAAAGATTATATAATTATCTCGAATTCAAGATTATTGAAAACAAGGAGGAATGACCATGCAACTCAAGGGCATTCATCACGTTTCCGCTATAACCGCCAATGCAAAAAGCAACTATGATTTCTATACAAATGTTATGGGCATGCGCTTAGTCAAGAAAACGGTCAATCAGGATGCACCATCCATGTACCATTTGTTCTATGCAGATGAGAAAGGTCGACCCGGAACGGACCTCACCTTTTTCGAGATCCACCGAGCAGGACATACGTATCCTGGAACGAGAAGTATTTCTACCACATCGCTTCGTGTAAAAAGCGATGAAGCTCTGGAGTATTGGAAGAAACGCTTTGAAGAGCATTCTGTCGAACAAGATGATATAAAAGAAAAACTCGGCCGAAAGACGCTCTCTTTCCGAGACCCTGAGGGACAGCGGCTCATTCTCATATCCGATGAAAACAACAGTGGAGTGGAAGCCGGCAAAGCATGGGGACATTCTTCCGTTCCTGAGGAATACGGAATTACCGGACTTGGTCCCGTTCACCTTACCGTGAACGAAGCAGCTAAAACAGAAAAAGTCCTGACCGAGCTCTTAGGATTTCGAAAAAAAGGATCCTATGAGCAATGGGACGTCTATGAAACAGGCGAAGGAGGAACAGGTGCAGAAGTTCATGTGGAAGAAAAGCCCGATGAACAGCCCGAAAAACCCGGCCGCGGAAGCGTTCACCATGTGGCATTCCGTGTAAATAATGAAGATGAACTCAAGAAATGGCATGAAATCATCCAAGCCGCAGGTTACCCTAACTCAGGCCTTGTCGATCGTTATTATTTCAAATCCCTTTATTTCAGGGAGGCCAATCACATCCTTTTTGAACTGGCTACGGATGGACCTGGATTTGCTACAGATGAGGACATCGATCATCTTGGAGAGAGCCTTGCTCTTCCCCCTTTCTTAGAGCACAAACGTCAGGAGATTGAAGAAGACTTGACTCCTTTGGATACGTCACGGTCATAAAAGCAAGCAAAAAAATTCCGGCAGGTTCGTAACCTGCCGGAATTTTTTATGCTTCTAACCTATTTTTGACCCAGTTGATTAAACCGCCCATCTGCATAATTTCAATTTGACGATCAGAAAGGGCATGTTCAAGTTTGAGGGTTTTATCTTTCCCTTTCACTTCAACTTCCACTTGAGGAGACTGCTTGATTTTGTCTCTCAGACCTTTGAATACAAGTACGTCTCCTTGCTCTAAGTCATTAAGATCGGATGGATCTGTAAAGGTTAATGGCAACACTCCAAAGTTAGCAAGGTTCTGCCAATGGATACGGGCAAAATCTTCCACAATGGCCACCTTAAGTCCCAGGTACTTCGGTGCGAGAGCCGCATGTTCACGACTCGATCCCTGTCCGTAGTTTGCTCCAGCGACGACTGCATGTCCTCCGTCATCTCTCACTTTCATAGCACGATCATAATAGGTTTCATCAACAATTTCGAATGTGAATTTGCTGATTTCGGGCAGATTGCTTCGATATGGAAGAACACGTGCTCCGCCCGCTAAGATTTCATCCGTGGATATATCATTTCCCATTTTCAGTAAAATAGGCAGTTCCATATCATTTGGCAGTTCACCCATCTCAGGAATGGAGGCCACATTTGGACCTTTGACCAACTCTACCTCTTTCGCTTCCTCAAAAGGTAAAGGTTCATCAAGTAATCGTGTATCCACCGTTGGATTATCCAAGTCCTTTACCTGCGGAAAATCAAAGTCTGACTTTCTTGGATCTGTAATTTTACCTGTCAGTGCTGAAACAGCTGCTGTTTCAGGACTGCATAAGAAAACACTATCTTCTTTCGTACCTGAGCGTCCCGGGAAGTTCCTCGGGGTCGTACGCAGACTATTCCTTCCTGTCGCAGGTGCCTGTCCCATTCCGATACAACCGTTACATCCGGCCTGGTGCAACCGTCCTCCCGCTTGAAGAAAGTTAGCAATATGACCTTCTTGAGATAAGTCTATCAGCATTTGACGCGAAGTTGGGTTCAAATCAAAAGATACCCCATCTGCAATGTGCCGTCCTTCTACGATTTTCGAAGCAATCGCAAAATCCCGATATCCAGGGTTCGCTGACGACCCGATGTAAGACTGATAAATCGGCTCCCCTTCTACTTCTTCTACTGGAACCACATTACCCGGGCTCGATGGCTTGGCCACCATTGGACCTAATGAAGAAAGATCCAGCTCATCGTGAACGTCATAGGTCGCATCATCATCTGCGACAAGTTCAAGCCACTCATCCTCCCTTCCTTGAAGCTTCATAAAGCGTTTCGTTTCTTCATCTGATGGAAAGACCGTGCCTGTGGCTCCAAGCTCAGCACCCATGTTTGCAATTACGTGACGATCCATAGCCGTTAAGTTTTTCAAACCAGGACCATAGTATTCAAAGACATGGTTGACCCCGCCTTTAACCCCATGCCTTTTAAGCATTTCTAAAATGGCATCTTTTGCACTCACCCAGTCCGGAAGCTCTCCAGTCACTTTCACTCCCCAGACTTTCGGCATTTTCACATAAAAAGGTTCACCGGCAATAGCCATGGCTACGTCAATCCCGCCAGCACCCATGGCAAGCATCCCCATACAGCCATTCGCACATGTATGGCTGTCCGAACCAAGTAACGTTTTCCCAGGCTTCGCTAATCGCTGCATATGAACAGGGTGGCTCACACCATTTCCAGGTCTACTGAAATGCAGACCGAACCGCTTAGCTGCACTTTCAAGGAAAAGGTGATCATCAGGGTTTTTACTATCTTCCTGAATTAAATTGTGATCCACATACTGAGCGGAAGCTTCCGTTTTTGCCTGATCAATACCCATCGCTTCCAGTTCGAGCATAACCATTGTCCCGGTCGCATCCTGTGTAAGCGTTTGATCAATTTTTAAACCAATTTCCGATCCCGGATTCATCTCCCCCTCTACCAAGTGATCCTTAATCAATTTTTGTGTGACATTATATCCCACATTTATTCCTCCTTCTCACTTGTAGTTGATGACGGTCTTGATGACACTTTTTATAAAATTCCTATACCTTTTATACCCTTAATGTTGTATGATTACTCATAGGTTCCAAAAAGTTCCTTTACAAATGTGAAAAGATCCATTAAATGGAATTCTATGAAAGTCCCCCTTCCAAAGTCCCCTTAAAGCCACAAAATTTTCCCGACTTGGGAAACTAGTGAATTTTGTTGAAAATCCCAGAACGAACATGTATTCTAAATATAGATTTGAAAGAGCAAACACTCTGAAAAATCAACAGTTGATCAACTAGGTGTGAGAAAAATGGAATATGGTAAAGTGCTTCGATTCCATCGTGTGAAGCAGGGTTTAACACAGAACCAGCTTGCAGATGGGATAATCTCGCCGGCGTATTTGTCTAAGATTGAGAACGACCAAACCGTTCCCGCGTTCGAGGTACTTGAACACCTCTACGAACGTCTCGGACTCGATTTCCATGACTCTTCTTATCATCACCCTTCCAAGGAGAAATTGAAGGAATGGTATGAAATGATCGTCTTCAAACGGAAAGAAGAGGCCAGGGAGTTAAAGGAAGAACTCAAACAACAAAAAGATACGCTGAATAATCATCATTTGTATATATTTTTTGAGCTGTTCCGCATTCGCCATCTGCTGTTAGAAAACGAGGTGGAGGAGGCTTATGAAGCATGGAAAAATATCCGCCAGCATGAGGATACATTTGATGAAGAGATGGAGTATTATTTCCATTTAAGTTCAGGCCTTATAAGTTATTATCGCGAAGATTACGAAGAGTCCTATTTTGAATTAATGGAAGCTAAGAATTACAGCGTTTCAATTAATTTAGAAGGTTGGGAGGAAAGCGATTTATATTACCTCTTGGCCTTAAGCGCAAGTCAAGCTAATAATATATCTGCCTCTATTTTTAATGCAGAACATGCACTTGAAATATACCAAAAGCAATATAATTTATTTAAAAGTGCAAACTGCCATATATTATTGGGAATCAACTATGGTCGACTCAAAAATTATGGCAAAGCATTAGAAAATTACCACTTAGTCAGCAAAATTGCTACTCAAACAAACAACCATTACCAATTAGGTGTTATATACCATAATATTGGTGTTATTGAATCAAGGCTTGGTAATTTCGATTCAGCTATATTAAATTACAAAAAGTGCCTTTCATATAGGACAGAAACTGCATCCGACCACGAAATCTTTGAAACAATCTATTGTTTAGTGGTTGAAACATATAAAATAGGTGAATTGGACGATTGTAAAAATTGGATTGATGAAGGTTTTTCACATTTAAAATCTTCAACATCAGACACTACCACTGATGAAATTCACCTTATTATATATAATATGCTTATCGATCAGGACAATAACACAAGCGATTATTTAGAAACTGTCGCCATTCCACATTTCTTAGAAAAGAAACACCATAGATTTGTTATACGTTATTGCATGATTGTTTCTGAACTATTGGAAGCTGAACGAAGTTATAAAAAATCTACTAAATATCTAAGGTTAGCAATTGATTTGTTAAATAAATATTCCAATTTAGGAGGCATTGTTATATGAAAAAGCTTATTGGTGTTATTGTTGCATTGGGAATTGCTTTATCAGTTTCATCTAGTGTCAACTATATTGACACTGCAGATGAAAGGCATCCCCAACCACTAGTTGTGGATCAAATTTAATTTCGCAACATTGATTTTTAGTTTTTAATTTTGTGTGTTAATTCAATTTTTATATAATTAACACCTCCCCTAATCCTATACCTATACAAACTTTTGCCTCTATCTTTATGGTAGAGGTCTTTTTTTGCTTAAAAAAGCCTGCCCTGATAACAGGGCAGGCTTTTGAGTAATTAAGAGTTCACTTTTTCTTTATGCTCTTTCCAGGCTGAAAATCCACCTTTCAAGTTCAAAACATCCTTATAACCATAAGCCTGCAGTAAACTTGCAGCGATCGCTGATCTCATGCCTGACTGACAATGAACAATCGGTGTTTTATCGTCAGGTACGTCTTTGATGCTTTCTTTTAACTTCCCAAGCATGATGTGCTGGGCTTGTTCGATGTGATCATCATCCCATTCGCTATCATTTCTTACATCAATAATGACATAATCTTCGTGTCCTCTGAATTTGTTCTCGAGTTCTTCTGCTGTAATGCTTGCATACGTTTCTAATCCACCATAGCCATTGATTTCTGATTCATCCACATAACCGACTAGATCATCCAAACCGATAGATTCTAAGGAACGCTTAATCGCTGGAATGGTTTCTTTGGATGCGACGACTACGATTTTTTGATCATATTCAATCAGCCAGCCTGCCCAATTTGTAAATGAACGATTATAAGGGATGTTGATTGTCCCTTTTAAATGACCGTTTGAGAACTCAGATGATGGTCTTGTGTCCACAACCATATACTCATCAGACATGTAGCTCCCCACATCAGACACGGAAATTCCCTCCACATCTCTTTCCTTTTCAAGAGACGGGCCTTCTTTATTCAGCTTTTTCATCATGGAGAAATACTTAGGCGGTTCTGGTTGTCCATCCAGCAATTCTTCTGTGAATGCTTTTTCATCTGTGTGATTTAAAGCCCAGTTGTTCTCTTTTTCATAACCTACAGTTGAAGAAGGGACGGCTCCTAATGATTTCCCGCAGGCACTACCTGCCCCGTGCCCCGGCCATACTTGCACGTAATCAGGCAGTTCTTTGAAGCGCTGGACGGATTGATACATATCCGCAGCACCTTTGCTTGCTGTGCCCTCGGCTCCGGCAGATTTCTCGAGCAAATCCGGACGCCCTACGTCACCAACGAAGACAAAGTCCCCTGTAAATATTCCCATAGGTACCGAAGAACCTCCCCCTTCGTCAGTCAATAAGAAAGAAAGGCTTTCAGGGGTATGGCCAGGGGTGTGAATAACATCAAGTCTCACATTCCCTACATAAATTTCATCGCCATCTTTCACAAGTTCGTGATTGATTTCATTAAGGTATTGATACTTCCAATCATCATCACCTTCATCTGATAGATACAATTTCAAATCCTTTTCGGCGTTAGCCAGTTCTCTCGCACCTGAAAGGAAGTCTGCATGGATATGGGTTTCGGCAGCTGCAGCCAGGTGAAACCCTTCCTTTTTGGCTGTTTCATAATAAGGAGATAAATCCCGAGCAGGGTCAACGACCATGGCTTCCCCTGTCTTTTGGCAGCCAATCATGTAAGACATTTGCGCTAACTCTTCATCAAAATAAGATTTAAAAAACATTCAATAACCCTCCATTTATGAAATCCTTGTTATGTAATATACCCTCATGTGTATAAAACAAACATAACCCTTTATTATTATTATCCACCAATGCTAAAAAATCCTTTATAAAAGAAACGTATCCAAATTCGCGAACAACGGAAAAGGAAACAAAAAGCAGCAGTGCCTAGACACTACTGCTTTTCAAAGTAACGAGCAAATTCTTTATAAGGAGTAATCTGATCCAAATTAGAAAATACAAGTTCCTTATTATTAAATTCATTAATTTCAGCAGCATCAATATCTTCATAAGCTTTGCCTGCTACCTTATCCTCAGAGAAAAATTTAATTTCATTCAGCATCCCGAGTACTCTCCGGCTCTTCGTTTTCGTATAAACGATTTCATCAGCCGCCTCCAACATTTGGTCGGCAATCTTTTTCTCAACGCCTAACAGCTGGAACAATTGCTTTAGAGAGCCTTTAATGACACTGTCGAGATGTTGGAATTGCTGCTTTCTTAAGCCAAACAATGTCAAGTTCAATCCTGTTGCATTATTCATTAAGAGAAGACATTTCCTTCGATTAATGGTAACAACATTCGCATGCCATTGGTAAATCTCTGGTACATTCTGATATTCTTCTACATTTTCAATCGGTTGATCAATTTCGTTTTGTAACTTTTTTGTTGCTCCGATTACGAACAATTTGTCCACCTCGTCCTTACTAGTCGATATTCTTATTCTAACGTGTATAGGTTAAAAAACAAAGAGGAACCAAAAAGTGGTTCCTCTTCATCTTATACCTTTGTTCTCCGCGCAAAATCGACGAATTGAAATTTATCCGGTCTGTGTCTGGATTCTGTGAATTGAAAGGCTGTCGTATCTCCTAAATAGACATAACTACGAATTACCACGACTTGATCATGTCCATTCAAATCCAGAAATTCTTCATCTTCAACCGTCACCGGTTCAACAACGATTTCCTTTTTCGCAAAGCTGATATCAAGTCCGAGTTCATTTTCGATATAGTGATAAAGAGAAGTTTCGGCAATATCTTTTGTCAGGTCATGGACAAGATCCTGCCTCAAAAAATCTTTATCTAAAATGATTCGTTCACCGCCAATTTCTCTTGATCGTACGACCTTCCATAGGTAAGAACCTTCCTGGCAGTTGAGCTGACGGCAGACTTCCGCCTCTTTGACAAGAGTCAGTTCATGGACATGTGTTTGAAAACTTTGGCCCAATCGTTCCGAGAGTTCCTTGAAGCTCGTCAAACCTGAAACCGGAAACTCGAATTTATCCCGGTCCAGCACCACAGAACCTTTCCCACGTACTTTTTGAATGTAACCATTCTGGGAAAGCAGGGTTAAAGCTTTACGTATCGTCTCTCTTGATGTCTCAAATCGTGCACACAAATCGTGTTCAGAAGGGAGAGTACCACCTGCGGCGTACTCTCCCTTTTGTATGTCTTTGACGAGTTTATGATAAATCTCGACATATTTATTTTTCATTCTATGCCCCCTCACCTGTTAATCGGTAAGATGATAAACGACCGACTCGTATGGGCGAAGGCTGATTTCACGGTAATCCTTTGCTGAATCTTCATAGTTGCTTAGAAGAATGTCAGCCTCACCAGATACCTGAACATCTTCTGGTAATGTGAACGTCGTATCTTCACCATAGAAGTTATTCACAACAAGCAACTGTTCCCCATTCCATTCACGAAGATAAGCGAAGACCTGATTGTGGTCTGGTACCAACAAACGATAATCTCCATGGGTTATGATGTCGTGAGATTTACGCAGTTCGATCAATTTTTGATAGTGGTTGAAGATGGAGTTCTCTTTGTTCATCACCACTTCTGCATTGATTTCCTTGTAATTATCCGCGACATCAATCCAAGGGGTTCCTTCAGTAAAGCCGGCATTTTCTTCTCTGTTCCATTGTACAGGAGTACGGGAATTGTCACGAGACTTCTGTTTTAAAATCTCTATGATTCCTTCCTCACTAACACCTTTTGCTTTTAACTCTTCATGCATATTCAGGGACTCCACATCACGGTAACGGTCAATGCTTTCGAATTTAGGGTTTGTCATTCCGAATTCTTCGCCCTGGTAAATGTATGGCGTCCCCTGCATCATGTGAATGGTCGTTGCAAGCATTTTCCCGGACTCTACCGGATAGTTTTCATCGTCCCCGAACCTTGACAATACGCGGGGCTGGTCGTGGTTACACCAGAACAAAGCATTCCAGCCATTTCCTGCATTCATTTCGCGCTGCCACCTTGAAAGGATCTGCTTCAACTCATGAAAATCAAAATCAGCGACTGTCCATTTTTCACCGTTCGGATAGTCCACTTTTAAATGGTGAAAGCTGAACGTCATACTCAACTCATCCCGATCTGGAGCCGTGTATTTGACGCAATGTTCAATGCTCGTCGAAGACATTTCTCCAACGGTCATAAGATCATAAGGTTTGAAAACTTCACGGTTCATTTCCTGCATGAATTCATGCACCCGAGGCCCGTCCGTATAGAATTTCCGCCCGTCACCAGGGGCAACACTTCCATCATCGTTAGGGAACTCCTGGTTTTTCGAGATCAAGTTGATGACATCCAGACGGAAGCCATCCACCCCTTTTTCCCCCCAGAAGCGCATCATTTCATAGATATCTTCACGCATCTGTTCATTTTCCCAGTTCAAATCGGCCTGAGTGACATCGAACAAGTGCAAGTAATACTGCCCTGTTTTTTCATCATACTCCCAGGCATTGCCTCCAAATTTAGACTGCCAATTCGTCGGCTCCTCCCCATTCACAGGGTCACGCCAAATGTAATAATCACGATACGGATTATCTTTCGACTTTCTGGCCTCCTGAAACCATTGATGATCCGTTGAGGTGTGGTTGACGACGATGTCCATAATCAGTTTCATGCCACGCTTATGCGTTTCTTCAAGCAGTGTTTCGAAATCCTGCATCGTCCCGAATTCATCATGGATATCGTAATAATCACTAATGTCATATCCATTATCATTTTGTGGAGACTTGTACATCGGGGTCAGCCAAAGGACGTCGACCCCGAGTTTATTCAAGTAATCCAGTTTCTCAATAATTCCCTGGATATCACCGACACCGTTTCCTGTCGTGTCATTGAAACTTTTCGGATAAATTTGATAAACGACAGCTTTTTTCCACCAAGGTTGTTCAATCATTGTAGCACCACCGTTTTTTAATTTTTATACGTCTTTTTTACGCTTCGCATAGAGATACGTTCCTACTAGCGGCAGGACAATGACGATGACCATACCGATAGCAAAGTCTAGCCAGTACTCCGCAACGATCGAGAAGATCCCCGGCACACCACCGACTCCGATGGAGCTTGCCAATACACCTTGTGCTGAGATATAAAGGCCGGCAAGAGCGGAAGAGGTGATGGCAATAATGAATGGATACTTAAAGCGCAGATTCACTCCAAATAAAGCTGGTTCTGTAATCCCGAGCCATGCAGAGATACCAGAAGATACACTCAAACCTTTGAGCTTATCATCTTTTGAAGCTAACCAGATAGCGAATGCGGCAGAACCTTGAGCGATGTTGGATAGAGCAAGCATCGGCCACAAGAACGTTGTTCCCGTGCTGCCAACAAGCTGAATATCAACGGCAAGGAACGTATGGTGCATTCCTGTAATGACGAGTACACCGTATAGCCCACCGTAAATGAGACCGCCTAACCAAGCGAATGTATCAAAGGTGGCGACAAGGCCGTCTGTGATCCAGTTACCGATTGCAAATGTAATTGGTCCAATGATGATGAACGTTAAGAAACCTGTCACTAACAAGGAAATCGGTCCGACGAATAACAATTGTATGTTATCAGGGATACGGTTACGTAAGAATAGTTCGATTTTCGTCAACAAATAAGACGCCACAAGGACAGGCAGGACTTGTCCCTGGTAACCGATTTTCTCAACGGTTAATCCGAATAAGTCCCATGTTGGTACAGAGCCTTCAGCTACGGCATCACCGTAAGACCAGGCATTCAATAGATCAGGGTGTACAAGCACGAGACCTATGACAATACCTAAAATTGGACTACCACCGAATTTTTTAACCGCGGACCAACCGATGAGTCCGGGTAAGAACACGAAGGCGGTATTGGCTATGATGATGATCATGTTCGCTATTCCTGACCACTGTGGATACACATCAATGATGGACTGGTCGTCCCAGAAAATCCCCTGTGCAGTCAATATGTTATTAATACCAAGCAGCAAACCAGCGGTTACGATGGCTGGGAGAATCGGAATGAAGATATCGGCAAGCGTTTTAATTGCGCGTTGAAGAGGATTCATATTCCCTTTGGAAGCCTCTTTCACTTCTTCTTTAGAAGATTCACCGACACCAGCAAGAGCTACGAACTCTTTATAAACTTTATCAACAGTCCCTTGTCCGACGACGATTTGAAACTGACCGTTCGTTGAAAAAGATCCTTTCACAGCATCAATATTGTTCAGTTTTTCCTGATCGACAATCCCTTCATCATGCAAAGCCAAACGGAGACGCGTGACACAGTGGGTCGCAGCAGACAAGTTTTCCTTCCCGCCGATGGCTTCTAAAATCTGCTCGGCCTGTTTCTTATGGTTCATTTTCTCTACCTCCCAATGGTTTTTTTACTTTTTCTTCACAGTCATTAATGGTGTAGAACCGGCGTTCAATTCAACTTCTTCAGCTAACTGCACATCAAAATCATCGCTGTTCGTGACAATGATTGGTGTTACTGTACTTTTCGCCTTTTCTTTCACGAGGTCCAAGTCGAAGGAAATCAATTTGTCTCCTACTTTCACCTTGTCCCCTTGAGACACAAAAGCTTCAAAACCTTCTCCCTCCATTGCCACGGTTTCAAGACCAATATGGATTAGAATTTCTGCACCACTTTTCGTTTCCAAGCCTACCGCATGCTTCGTTGGGAACAATTGAACAATTGTACCTTCTACAGGGCTAAGTACTTCACCGTCTTTTGGATCCACTGCAATTCCTTCTCCCATCATTTTCTGAGAAAACACGGGATCCGGTACTTCCTCCAATGCCACCTTCTTTCCAGTTAATGGTGAAGCCACTTTCATTTCTGTTTCTTTATTTCCAAACAATTTCTTAAACATATGTTTCTCCTCCTCAAACGCTTTCAATGAAGCTCTTATAACTTGTATATACATCAATTAATTATGATTATAATTTGTATATACATGTTTTGCAACCGTTAACAACCCGGCAATATAAATGGAATTCCCTTCCTTATCAATAAGAAACTTATAAATGTAAAAAAGTTGCTGGAATCAGGTCGTTCACGGTTTCCCTTTTTTAAGAATTATGTTATGTATTTAGGGTGTCGAAATAAATAGGAAGAAGGGATATTATCCTTACTAACGAATCTCGGGCAAAACGGAACCTGTGGATCATGTGGTTTGCCAATTTTTTTATAGCCGGAAGTATTACAATGGTCCTGCCGTTTTTATCTTTATATATCGAAGAACTCGGAAATTATACAGAGGCCTATGTCCAGACCTGGTCTGGATGGGTTTTCGGCATTACGTTCGTGTCCGCTTTTCTATGTTCCCCAATCTGGGGAAAAATTGGAGATAAATATGGTAGGAAGAACATTTTAATTATCTCTGCTACAGGGCTCGCGCTCTCCGTATTTCTTATGGGATTCGTCACATCCGTGTGGCAGCTTTTTCTTCTCCGTTTATTCATGGGCATCTTCACAGGATTTATCCCTATGTCACAAGCATTGATTTCTACCCAAACGCCTAAAAGTATCGCCGGTCAAGTACTAGGTTCATTGCAGACAGGAAGCATTACCGGAAGTTTAATGGGGCCGTTGCTCGGAGGTTGGATTGCTGATTCCATTGGCTATGCGACCACTTTTCAATATGTATCCATCACTGTCGCTCTGTCTGCTCTTATTGTTTACTTTGGCATTCATGAACAGCGTATTAAAAAAGAAGGAGACCATGAAAAAACAAGCTATCAATCCAGAGAGGTTCTTGCGCATATATTCAAGCACCCTGTGCTATTAATGGTTATGATTGTTTCTTTATTTGTCCAAATCGCCCATTTCAGTATCCAACCGATTCTTTCATTATTCGTCGGTGATTTACATGGGCCAGAAAATTTAGCCTTGTTCTCAGGAATCGCCTTTTCCGCTGCAGGGCTTGGGAACTTGATGATGGCCAAACAGTGGGGGAAAATCGCCGATCGGATCGGTTATGTGAAGATTCTCGTATTCCTTTTATTTATGGCAGGAATCGTTTACCTCCCCGCTGCCTTCGTTACGAATATCTGGCAGCTGGTTGTTCTCCGCTTTCTACTAGGCGTATCCATAGGTGGTATTATTCCTGTCCGGACCGCTTACATCCGCCAAGAGGCTCCAGTCGCTATGCAAGGTGAGGTATTAGGATACAACACGAGCATCCGTTTCCTTGGGAATATCATCGGTCCGTCAATGGGCGGAATGATTGCAGGGTTTTATGGCTTTTCTATGGTATTTTTCGTTACAAGTGCCCTCCTTGTTATCTCGGGATCACTCTTGTTTCTGGCAATGAATAAAAGAGTGACCTCTGCAAAGCATATTCCCGGGTATTAAGTGCACGTTTCTTTTTTGCATCTGTTAAGATAAGTGTAAAGACATCCGGAGGGGATATAATGAAACGTGCTTTAATCATCATCGATTATACGAAAGACTTTGTAGAAAATGATGGAGCATTGACCTGTGGACCACCCGCTCAAGCTTTGGAAAAATACATCCATGATGTAACGGAGACATTTATGAATGAGAATGACTTAGTCGTGTTCGGGGTAGACGTTCACGAAGAAGATGACCCTTACCATCCCGAGACAGACCTTTTCCCTCCTCATAATATCCGAGGAACGAAAGGACGGGAGTTGTACGGATCGCTTCAAAAACTCTATAAAGAAAATAAGCATGAGCCGAATACTCTTTACATGGATAAAACCCGTTACAGTGCCTTCGTCGGAACAGACTTGGACTTGAAGCTGAGAGAACGCGGGATCACCGATCTCCACCTTGTCGGAGTCTGTACAGATATCTGTGTGCTCCACTCAGCCATCGATGCTTATAATCTTGGTTACCACATTCATCTACACAAGGATGGAGTCGCAAGCTTTAATGAAGCTGGCCATACATGGGCTCTATCACACTTCGAGTCCACCCTGGGCGCAAAAATTCTATAACACCAAAGGCTCCGTCTGGATGTATCTCCAAAGGAAAGTATGTCCAACTCGAAATTTCCAGATCATAAAAACTCCCGTTGCTGCCGGCAACGGGAGTTTTTACGCGTGTCATTTTTCTCTCTAGGAAACTTGTGGTATAGTATTTCGAGTGTCTAATGAAATAATAGAAAGGAAGAAGAGACGATATGCCACTGACTTCTCGTCCTTCCCAGGAACATTTTCGTACGGTCTTCATATTAGCTGCTACAATTTTAATAGTTGTTATGAATACAACGATGTTCAACATCGCTTTACCAAATATATTAAAAGATTTCTCGCTCATGCCTTCAGAAGGAGCCTGGATCGTTTCAGGTTATTCCATTGTATTAGCAATTTTCACGATTACCTTTACGCGCTTGTCTGACTATATGCCGATTCGGACATTATTAACGATAGGGATCTGTATTTTCAGCCTTTCATCCATCATCGGATTTTTGGCGGACAGTTACGTCTGGTTGTTGATTGCTCGGTTATGCCAGGCGGCAGGAGCGGCAGCGATTCCTGGTTTATCCATGGTCTTTGCCGGAAGGTACATCCCGATGACGAGACGAGGAAGCGCCTATGCGCTGATTGCCTCTGCAACATCCTTAGGGTTCGGCCTTGGTCCAGTCATTGGAGGGTTGATTACAGACTATCTTGATTGGAACTACTTGTTCCTTGTGACAATAATGGTTTTCATCGTCATCCCGGTCTTGTACAAGTTTATGCCTGTTGAAAAAGCTGAGAAAGGGCGTTTTGATGTCTTTGGGGCTTTGTTATCCGGAATCAGCGCCACCATGTTTTTGCTTTACATTTCAACATTAACTCCATACTACTTGCTGGGCGGTCTCCTGTCTGCTTCTCTCCTATGGTGGAGAGTCAATCGGACGAAAGCGCCTTTCATCCAGCCAGAACTTGTAAAAAACAGCCACTACCGCCGCATTGTCTTTACAAGCTACATCGGCTTTACTTTGCACTTCGCTGTTTTGTTTTTAATGCCGATCATGCTGGAGCAAGTGTATGGACGTGGGGCAGCCGCCATCGGATTTATCATTTTCCCTGGCGCTATGCTATCCGCCGCAGCCGCGATTTACGTGGGACGACTGATTGATGCCTACGGAAACATCAGAATTCTATTTTTGTCTCAAATTTTACTGATGATTTCAGCCTTCATTTTCTTTTTCCTGGCTGGCAAGAGTCCGTATATGATTATGATTGCTTATATGTTTACAAGTTTCGGGTTCTCTAGTTTATCTTCAAGTTCGACCAATGAAGTTTCACGAATCCTGCCTAAAGAACAGATCGGTGCCGGAATCGGACTCAAGCAACAGATGCAATTCATTGGAAGTGCGACCGGTTCTGTTCTTGCCGGTATATTATTAGAATTTAGTTCACAACCTTATACCGCCGAGAACTTTATCCTACCGTTCGGTTCCCTGATCGTTTTAATGACGGCTTCCACCTTGGTCCTGTGGCTTTATTCATACAAGATCAGACGTATGGAATTTGTTCAAAAAACTGACATTTGAAATCCGATTAAGAATCGAATATGATGAACTATGGACATTTATGTTATTTACTACTGTATAGATATAAATATTAGGAGGAATCACTATGAGCTCAAAAGATTATCGAGTTCTGCTGTATTATAAGTATGTCGACCTTCCTGACTATGAAGAATATTGCCAAAACCACCTGAAATTCTGTAAAGACCTTGGATTGAAGGGACGTATCATCGTTTCTCACGAGGGCATTAACGGAACAGTTTCAGGTACTGTTGAACAAGTGGAAGAATATATGAACTATGTTCGCTCTGATGAGCGTTTCGCAGATATCCACTTCAAAATTGATGAGCATGAAGGACACGCATTCAAGAAGATGCATTGCCGCGTGAAGCCTGAGCTGGTCAACTGGAGTATTGAAGAAGATGATATTGATCCGAAGACGTTCGGTGGAAAACACTTAAAACCTAAAGAGTTCAATGAAATGCTGAAAGATGAAGATACTATCGTCATTGACGGCCGTAATGAATATGAATACCGCATCGGCCACTTCCGCAATGCGATTCAGCCGGATGTCAACCACTCCCGTGAGTTCCCTGAATGGATTGCCGAGAATGCTGACCAGTGGAAGGATAAGAAAGTCCTTACCTACTGCACAGGCGGCATCCGCTGCGAGAAACTGACAGGTATTCTTAAGAAGAACGGAGTCGAAGACGTCTATCAGCTTGAAGGTGGAATTACCACGTACGGCAAAGACCCAGAAGTCAAAGGTGAGCTCTTCGATGGTAAAATGTATGTATTCGACGAGCGTATCGCTGTTCCAATCAACCAAGTGGAAGAAAAGGTCATTGCAGAGTGCGAACATTGTGGGAAAGCAGAAGATCGTATGATCAACTGCAGTAACCCGGTATGTAACCGTCAATATGTATGCTGTAAAGAGTGTGAAGAAGAGCAGCATGCCGCATGTACAGCAGAATGTAAAGAACACCCGGAAAACCGCTGGGACGTTGTCCGCAAGAAACAAATTGATAAATACGACCGTATCAACGGTTAACTCTTATCCCCTCTCTCACATCCGTGAAGAGGGGATTTCTTATATCCTACATATGCTCCTGATTGTGGAAGACTCAGCTTCAAGATAGCCGGGGTTCGTTTGCCTTTTTTTGAGCTTTAGGGGTGGTTGGATATAGATGAGAAACGAACCCCTTTACTCAGTTAAATTTTCTTTCACTATCCCACCGTTAGAAGTATAAAGCAGTCTGTATCAAGCCTAAGGATTCAAACGCCCGGGTATGGGGTTTCTTCCACATACTCCCATCAAGCTGAATTGCTGCTTATTCAAGAGGCCGTTTCGAGACACTATTTAGGGAAAGGGGCGGAGGGAAACGGTGAGACTCCTATGGGGTGTGCGGGACAGCTGAGACCCCGGAAGGCGTAGCCTGAGGAGGCTCAGCGCCCGCCCCATGGAAAGCGAACCTTTTCCTGTAGCCCCTAGACTCACACAAACATCTCGAAACTGATCCTTCAAGAATACTGCCATATACTTTAACCACTAATAATTCTATGGGCGGCGTGGTAGGTGGAGCCTATGCCGCGGTCGAAGGATAAGGCGTGACGGATAGCACTGGTTACAAACGATTTCGCACGTCTGACCGCTTCTTCAACAGGGTAGCCATTAGCAAGTTCTGCTGCTATGGCAGCTGAATACGTACACCCTGCCCCGCTCGTATGAATGGTTTCTACTCTTTCCGTTTCAAGCTCAGTAATACTGGATCCGTCATAGAGTATGTCTACAGCAGGATATCCTTTTAAACTGCCCCCTTTTACAAGGACATACTCCGCTCCGAGATGATAAAGATCTCGTGCCACAACCTTCATATCCTCAGGGGTTTCAGGAACCTCACATTGAAGCATCCTTGCTGCTTCATGTAAATTAGGAGTTACAACTTTCGCGAGAGGCACAAGCTCTTGAGTTAAGGCTTCAATCGCATCGTCTTTCAATAATTGGGACCCCATCTTCCCGATCATCACAGGGTCCACAACGATATTTGCCACACCTGATTCCTTTATAACAGCGCCCACCTTTTTTATAATGTCTTCTGTGAACAGCATGCCTGTTTTAAGAGCATCCACTCCGACATGTTGCAATGCAGCATAGATCTGGGCTTCGATGGCTGCGATTGGCTGGGTAAAAATTCCTTGCTCTGTTTGGTTGTTGTTCGCTACGATGGCAGTTATAGCACTCATTCCATATACATTGAATTCTTGAAACGTTTTAAGATCTGCCTGAATGCCGGCACTTCCCTGTGCAGCAGAGCCGGCGATTGACAAAACTTTCGGTATGCTCATTCTAATCGTCCCCTCTCTTTCATCTATAGAAATTGTATCAATAATGGAAGCAGGCTTCTATTCCCACAGCCTTTTCATTCTGTAAAATTTAAGTAAGGAGGCCAATTCATGCAGCCGTTCACACAAAATATCATTCAAATTATACGTAGTATTCCAAAGGGATGCGTCATGTCATACGGACAAATCGCTGCCTGCGCTGGAAATCCGAGAGCGGCAAGGCAAGTAGCACGTGCTCTCCACAGCATGAGCGAAAAGCACGACCTCCCTTGGCATAGGGTGGTCAATGCAAAAGGAGAAATTGCAGTAAAGGAACCTTCCAGACAGCGCGACCTTTTAGAAAAAGAGGGCGTTGTTGTCATTCATGATAAAATATCTATGAGAGATTACCAGCACGATAATCCTCTCTGTTTTGAAGAGTAGGAAGCAATAAACTATGAATCTAACGAAGGATGTTACTCATGTTTGAAGTAAAACCATACCCTGAATTATCCTGGTCTTTGTCCAGGCATAAAACGATGTTATCCTGCCTAAGAAAATATGCGTACGATTATTATGTTTCGCATAATGGATGGTTGAGTTCTGCAGACACCTTAGCCAAACAAACATATCGTTTAAAAAAAATGACCAATTTGGAAATGCACTTCGGAAGCGTTGTCCATGATTTGATTTACCAGACCATTCAGCGTGTATTAAAGAATCAACCGATTATGGTGGAACAAGAATTCATGGATGAAGTCCGCCATCACTTGAATCGTGGTTTTATCGAATCAACGAAGAAAGAACATTTATGGATGAACAGGCCGAAGCACTATACCATGCTTCATGAAATCTACTACAGCCAGACAGACACTCTCCCGGAAACGAAGGTGCGCAAAATCACAGATCGTCTCCAAAAAACGGTTGCAAATTTTTACTCCAGCAAAACCTTCACGGATGTACGCAACAAAGAACAAATGAGGTTCATGGAGTCCGAAACCTTCCGTTTCCTTAAGACGGATGAAGCAAAGGTTTATATTGTGATGGACCTGGTGTATAAGGATCTCACCAATGACAAATGGATTATTGTGGATTGGAAAACAGGAAAATCATCCGATGAAGACCGTAACCAACTCGCCCTTTATGCTCTATATTTACAACATAAGCACGAAATAGAATCCATTGACGATATTATCATTCGAAACGAATATTTAGTTGACGGTACACATGTCGAACATCAGTTAACAGAGCAGGATCTCATTAATGTCCAACACTTATACCAAATCAGTATGGAGCAGATGAAGCTCTATTTAGAAGATGCAGAAAAAAACCAGCCACTCCCTATAGAGCAATTCCCGATGCAGGATGACCCGAGGGTCTGTGCTCGTTGTAACTACCAGGAGCTCTGCTTCCCTTCTTGACCGCACGTCCGTATGTTTACCAGATGCGGAAACAGGCTAAATAAGTATTGTAATCTTATTTCCAGAAGGAGTCGTGATTATAGATGAAAGTACTTGTAGCAGGAGCAAATGGAAATACAGGACGACTACTTATTCAATATTTAAAAGCGGATGGTCATGAGCCATACGGTTTAATTCGGAAAGAAGACCAAAAAGGTACCATTGAGAAATTAGGCGGAACCCCTGTTCTCGCTGATCTCACGAAAGATGTCGGTTATGCTGTCAAAGGTATGGACGCTGTCATGTTCGCTGCTGGTTCAGGATCAAGCACAGGCGCTGAGCAGACAGAAGCTGTTGATCGTGACGGAGCCATTAACCTTGCGAAAGCAACAGAAAATCTAGGTATAAAGAAATTTATCATGTTGAGCGGCATGGGTGCTGGAGATCCAGAGCGAGGCCCTGAAGAATTGAAGCATTATCTTGAGATGAAAGGGGAAGCGGATGACTTCCTGAAAACGACCGAGCTTGATTACACTATTGTACGTCCCGGCGGCTTGACGAACGACGAAGGGACAAGCAAAATCCAGGTCGGAGAAACCGTTGAGAGAGGAACTATTCCTCGCGCAGACGTTGCTAAGACAATGATCGCTTCCCTACAAGAACCAAACGCTTACCATAAAACATTCGAAATGATTTCAGGAGATACTCAAATCGAAGAAGCCCTGAAGACACTATCTTGATGAAACTGCTCAACCACTTCATGTGGTTGAGCTTTTTACATATCAAACGCCCTTTTTCCATTCCTATAACACCCTTAAAAGGAAATCATATACATTGAACAAGACAGTATTTTGCTATAATGTATGTAATTGGCGCTTTAAAGGAGTAGTGAATATGAAAGGATCGTTAATCAAACAACACCGCAAATTTAAGAATTTAACATTAGAAGAACTTGCATCAGGAATTTGCTCAGTTTCCTACTTGAGTAAAATTGAGCACGACATCATCAATGCCAGTGATGAAATATACCGTCTTCTCGGAGAAAGACTAAACATTAAGTTAACCGACATCAATGAAGAATTTGATGAAAAGATTCACAACGCCCTCCTTGAATGGAACCAAGCTGCACAAATGAGAGACTTCCCTCTAATGGATGAATTATATGAAGACTGCAAAGCATCTTTAGAAGACAATCAAAACATCGAACTCGTTAATTTGTATCAAATAATAGAAGTACGCCATATCATGACTAAAGAAAGAAAGCCCATTGACGAAAAAAAACTAAAAGAAATTCGTACCACTTATGAAGATGCAACAAATGAATATAAATTCTTCTTTCATAAAATCGTAGGAGTTCATCACCTATTTTTAGGGGAATTACCTCAAGCTTTACAACATTTCAATGATACTGAAAAATTAATGAAGAAATTACCATTTGATGAAGGTGAAGTCTACTTACATTTAGCTCTCACTTACTCAAAATCAAGAGCTTATGTTGAGTCTAACCATTACGCCTTCCGTGCATTAGATTTATATAAATCTACTCTACATTATTCACGAATGGTCGATTCCTATATTATTATTGCCATCAATTATAATTCATTAGGCGCTTTGCAAATCGCTGAAGATTATTTGTTAAAAGTTTTAAAGATTGCAAAATACCATCTTCCAATCCATGAAACCCGCCGAATATACCACAACCTTGGAAGTAATTACATTAACCAAGAAAAATATGAACAAGCATACTATTACCTTCAAAAGGCATATGACATCGAAACTAAAGAAACTCCCTTCAAAGCAGGTACCATATACCTTCTTGCATTGGCCAGCTTTCATAATGGTGAAAAACAATTGTGTGAGGAGTATATTCAACAAGGAGAAAATATAGCCGTTGAAAATAATTACCTTAAATATAAGCACAAATTCTATATTTTAAAGTACATGCTTAATGAAAAAACTTTAAATGAAGAATTTATTAAAAAACTAGAAGACACAATTATTCCTGATTTCAGAAGACTTAATGAATATAAAGACTACAAAGAATTTACAGAGATGCTAGGAAATCTATTTTATGAAAAGCGTATGTACAAAAAAGCTGCTATGTATTACAAAGAATCAAACAATTATCGCGATACTCAAAAGAAAGATCTTCTGTAGAAAAAAGGTCGGAGGAACCATTCCCCCGACCTTTTTACATTCTCACAATATTTTTCTCCCAATTTTTAAATTCCAGTTCATCAAACTTCGCGCTCATCTTTTCATCATTAATATAGAAAAGGGCATCTTCCAATGAACAATCCACATCTGCTTCGCAATGGATAGCTGCAAGTTTTCTGGAAAGGTGCAGCATATCCAAGCTGTCTTCAATTTTCGTACGCTGCCCCTTTGTCAGTTCTTCTATATTCTCTAAAATTCCTTCGATGGATCCATATTTAAGAAGAAGCTTCAAAGCGGTTTTCTCTCCGATTCCTTTCACGCCTGGATAGTTATCACTTGCATCCCCCATGAGGGCTTTCAAGTCAATCATCTGCTGTGGTGTGATTCCTTTTTCATCTGTAAAGGATCCCTCATGATACTCCGCATAATTGCCATATCCTTTTTTCAATAATACAACATTCACATTCGGCTGCAGCAATTGAAGAAGATCCTGATCTCCAGTCAACAAAAAGACTTGGGAATGCTGACTGTACACTTGACTCAGTGTTCCCATACAATCATCCGCTTCGTAACCAACTTGTCCGACGTTAGGAATATCAAGAGCCTCCACAACTTCTTTGGCTAAATCAAATTGTGGAATCAATTCTTCTGGAGGGGCTCCACGATTCGCTTTGTAGTCTGGAAAAAGATCATTACGGAACGTCTTACTTCCCATATCCCAGCAGCAAATCACATGTGTAGGCTGGTAGGTTTCTATTGCCGTAAATAAGTGTTTCATCATGCCGTAGACACCGTTTGTCGGGATCCCTTTACTGTTGATCATATAATAATTGCTCATAGCTGTAGCATAAAACGCACGGAAAAGCAGCGCCATGCCATCCACGAGCATCACTCGATTGGTTGTTGTCATTTTTTAAGAACTCCTTTTGCCTTTGAATAGTTCTATTATAACAATTCTCCTCCTTTGTTCGTACTAGAAATTTTCACATATTTGTCTGTAAATTGACAATATTCTGTACAAGTGATACCTTAAAAAGTAAGCGCGCCTACTTACATAAACTTTTTTGTAAGCGGTTGCAAAAGTAAATTACTAGGAGGATGTTTTTATGGTATATGCTTTTCCTAATACGGAAGGATCTAAAGTTCAGTTCAAGGAACGCTACGACAACTTCATTGGCGGAGAATGGACAGCACCTGTCAAAGGGCAGTATTTTGATAATGTCACCCCTGTAACGGGGCAAACGTTTTGTCAGGTTGCACGTTCGACAGAGGAAGATATCGAGCTTGCCCTTGATGCAGCACACAAAGCGAAAGACGCGTGGGGTGCAGCATCTGTGACGGAACGTTCTTTGGTTCTTAACCGCATTGCAGACCGTATGGAAGAAAACCTTGAGAACCTTGCCATCGCGGAAACATGGGAGAACGGGAAAGCTCTCCGTGAAACCCTGAATGCTGACCTTCCACTCGCGGTCGATCACTTCCGTTATTTCGCTTCAGTTATTCGTTCCCAGGAAGGATCCATCGGCGAAATTGATAACGATACGATTGCTTACCATTTCCACGAACCACTGGGAGTCGTCGGTCAAATCATTCCTTGGAACTTCCCTCTGTTAATGGCGACATGGAAAATTGCTCCCGCTCTCGCTGCTGGGAATGCAATTGTCCTAAAGCCTGCGGAACAGACACCAGCATCCATCATGTATTTGCTCGAAATAATTGAAGACTTGCTGCCTGCCGGGGTATTGAACGTTGTGAACGGGTTCGGTTTAGAAGCAGGTAAGCCGCTGGCCCAGAGCCCACGCATCAATAAAGTGGCTTTCACTGGAGAAACAACAACCGGACGAATGATCATGCAATATGCATCTCAAAATATCATCCCTGTTACCCTGGAGCTTGGTGGAAAATCACCGAACATCATTTTTGAGGATGTCATGCGTGAAGATGACGATTTCTTAGATAAAACAATTGAAGGAATGGTCATGTTTGCTCTGAACCAGGGTGAAGTATGTACATGTCCTTCTCGTGCTCTCATTCAGGAGTCTATCTATGATGAGTTTATGGACCGTGCCATCAAACGAGTCAAAGAAATCAAGACAGGGAATCCACTTGATCCTGAAGTGATGATGGGTGCTCAAGCTTCCTCCGAACAATTGGAAAAAATCTTGTCTTACCTGGAGATCGGTAAGGATGAAGGAGCCGAATGCCTTACTGGAGGGGCGCGTAATCAGATGGAAGGCGACTTTAAAGATGGATATTACGTGCAGCCGACGGTATTTAAAGGCGATAACAGCATGAGAATTTTCCAGGAGGAAATCTTCGGACCTGTCCTATCTGTAACGACCTTCAAGGATAAAGAAGAAGCGATGAAGATCGCCAATGACACACTTTATGGTTTGGGTGCCGGTGTGTGGACACGTGATATGAATACAGCCTACCGATTCGGCCGCGGTATTGAAGCTGGACGCGTTTGGACAAACTGTTATCACGCCTACCCTGCCCACGCAGCTTTCGGCGGATACAAAATGTCCGGTGTCGGGCGGGAAAACCATAAGATGATGCTCAGCCATTATCAACAAACCAAAAATATGCTCGTCAGCTACAGCCCGCAGAAGCTTGGATTCTTTTAAAATCAGGAACTGAGAAACTCCTTGATTTCCGGCACTACGAAAGGAGCTGAAAAGATGGTTGAACGTGTAAAAGCGACCGACGCCGCTCTTGAGCTTATTGAAATGCTGAAGGAAAAACACGGCCCTCTTCTTTTCCACCAATCAGGTGGGTGCTGTGATGGAAGCTCTCCGATGTGCTATGAAGAAGGCGATCTTTTGATCGGCAGTCAGGATGTATTGCTTGGTAAAATCGGGGACACCCCTTTTTACATCAACAAAAAGCAGTATGACTACTGGAAGCATACACAGTTGATCATTGATGTCGTAGATGGACGCGGAGGGATGTTTTCCCTGGAGGGAGTCGAAGGAAAAAGATTCCTCACCCGCTCGCGCGCATTTACGGATGAGGAGTATAAAGAACTGAAGGAAAGCATAGAGTCATAACGTAAAACACCCAGGGATCCCTGGGTGTTTTATTATTTCTTACCTGAGTCATTAATCTCTCCCCATAGTGGCTCGAGGGATTTTTTTATATAATCATAGTAAACCGATAAGGCTGAGGATGACCGTGACGTTCAATCCTCAACCATTATCATCCCCCTCCCCTATGATCCCTAATGAAGGAACTCATACCATCACTTTGAGTATTTGTATATGCCCACTCTTTCTGTCACTGCACACCCGCATTTCTCAAAAACTTTCAACATTGGTTTGTTATGGACACTTGTCGCACCAACGCTGTAGGTGGCATGGAAGCTGTTCTTAAGGAGATGTAATCCCTCCTTATATAGAGCAGCGCTCTTGTTCTTTCCTCGTTCTTCCGGAACTAATCCGAAATAAAAGATCCTCCCTTCATCCTTTGTTCCTGGTTCAATATGTGGCATAACCACTCCAATAGGCGTACCATTTTCATAAGCAGTCAAACACGTATCCTCATAACCTTGTCCAAGCTCTTTTTTGACACTTTTCATTTGTTCGTCCATGTTCAAGGATTGGGGAGCGTTCAATGATCCTTCCATTGCCCGGCGCCATGTCTCTTTAAATACCCCTTCCTCTCCATCCCTCAGGGAGATCATTTCAAAAGGCGATCGTTCCGTATCGATAGGGGCCAACTCATCCAATTCACAACGTACAAAGTAAACCTCATCATGATGTTTGAAGCCAAGGTCTTTGATGTAGATCACCGTCTCTTCTTGAAAAGTAGATGGGACGAGGATCGTACGATTTCTCATTCCATCATACTTAGGATCCTTTACAAACTCCCCTGCCAATGACTGAAGCTCTTCACCTGTGAGAAGTCCTGTATCTTCAATGGTTACAAAATTTTCCCCCTCCACGAACTTCACCTTTTCATAAAGACTTTCCATACTTCCCCCCCTTTGCTCTATCGTACCTTACATCTTAAAACATATCATTTCCCAATGAGGGAATAGACCCGTTATGATACAAGCAAGGAGAGTGATTAAAAAATGAACAAAGAAATCCAGTTAGTCAAACGTCCCGAAGCCGCTCCTACACATGAGCATATAAAAATGGTTGAAACGGAACAACCTGTCCCATTGCAGGGAGAAGTACTCGTGAAATTGCTTTATGTATCCGTCGATCCTTATATGAGAGGACGCATGAGTGCTGCTAAATCCTATATCGCTCCTTTCCAATTAAATGAACCTATGGAAGGTGGCATTGTCGGCGAAGTTGTGGAATCGAACGCGGATACTCTACAAGAAGGTGACATCGTCACAGGTATGCTTCCTTGGAAAGAGTACGCGTCGGCTCCAGCAGATACGCTTAGAAAAATCGACCCTAGTCTCGGCCCAGTCACCACATCCCTAGGGATTCTCGGAATGCCTGGGTTAACCGCTTATTTCGGATTGATGGATATCGGTCAGCCAAAAGAAGGCGAAACTCTGGTGGTTTCCGGAGCTGCTGGAGCCGTCGGTTCTGCAGTCGTCCAAATTGGTAAAATTTCAGGCTGTCATGTTGTCGGAATTGCTGGTTCAGATGAAAAGTTAGCATACCTGAAAAACGAACTTGGCGTCGACGAAGTCATCAACTATAAAACAGAAAGTGTACCTGATCGCTTAGAAGAAACCTGCTCAAATGGAATTGACATCTATTTTGATAATGTCGGCGGCGATATTTCAGACGCTGTCTATCCATTATTGAACAAATTCGCACGCATCGCCCAATGTGGAGCCATTGCATCCTACAACGTCCCGAACGATCAAGGACCACGGATGCAGATGCACTTGATTAAATCCAGCGCGCTCATTAAAGGGTTCACAGTCGGTGATTATCAGGATCGATTCACAGAAGGATTCTCTCACTTGGCTCAATGGCTCCAGGAAGGCCGTTTGAAATATGAAGAAACGATCACAGAAGGATTTGAAAATATCCCAGATGCATTCTTCGGGTTATTTGAAGGAGCAAACCTTGGTAAACAACTTGTCAAAGTTGCAGAACCCTCTCAAAAGTAATAGTCGTTAAAAAACAGACTAAAAAAGGACTGAGAAATGTGATTTCTCAGTCCTTTTCTCTATGATATTAAGAGTCACCATGATGAATGTAAATGCCGATCTCTTCTAAAGCCTGATGCAAACCTGCCTTCGTATGTACTTGAGTAAAATCCACACCCATATCCACAAGGGATTTTGCTGTTTCTGGCCTTAACCCTGTAAGAGTTGCATGAACACCAACGAGTTCAAGGGCATGAACAACCTGATAAATGTAGTTTGCGATCATCGTGTCAATCACTGGAACACCGGATACATCAATAAAAATATAATCCAATTCAAATTCCGAACTTTTATTTAAGGAGGTTTCCATGATCAGCTGGGCCCGGTTGGTATCAAGTTCCCCGATTAGTGGAAGGACAGCAACTCCCTTTGTGATCGGTACAACGGGAACAGACAGTTCAGCCATCCGCATTTCTTTTCTTTCCCACTCCATACGAATGTTTCTGGAGTACGTTTGACTAAAATGTTTCGTAATTTCATCTAATACTTCATTAATGGTTTTGCAGATGTGAACCACCGTGGAAGAAGAAAATTCATCGTTGGTTAATTCCTCAGAAAATATCCCCCAAATCGCTCGACGAACAAAGTTCATCGTTCGAAGGGATTGATCCAGCTCGACTTCCGCCTCTACCTTCTGCTCCCCTTCACGATTTGCCCACATTTCAATGTGGTGCATCGAAAAAGTACCATCACCGATGATCACTTCACCGATATAGGAGAATAGCTCTTCCCAATTCGCTGTTCGAATGGTAGCAGCCCCGAACTCCTCTGTTTTCAACTCTCGCACTCGATTAGCTAATTGATCCGAGTTTTTCTCGATCTTTTCGCCGATGTATGTGATTTCATCTCTCATCTTGGATACCCCTCAACTCAAATTATTATCAAATAGTAATGTAACACAGAACACTAGATAAAACGAACGCCCTCCGGTATGATAAAGGAAGTTTACGCATAGGAGGACACTATGAATAAAATATCGTTGGTCTTGTTTCTGATTTTATGTTTATTGTTTCTTTCTCATGGTCTTTATCAAGGCGTCGCGAACGGCCAGTGGACATCACTAACCTTTGCCATCATCGTCATCGCCCTCGGTGCATACAGCATGCTAAGAAAAAAACGCAAATAACCCTTTCAAAGAATAGCTCCCTTTTCTTGAAGACTTAGTTTCGAGACTTTTGTTGAGTGAATAGGGCTGCGGGGAATGACTCGCTTCCCGTGGGAGCGCAAGGAGCACATACCGCGTATCCTTAAAGAAAGCCTTACCTAGTTGAAATAATGAATGACAATTCCTGGCCATGGATACGGGGTCAGGGAAACGGCGATTCGCAGTGCTTTGAATCAGTCAGTAGAAAAACACACATGTTCGTGTCTCCATTCGTTTTTCATGCGGACGTTTCCCTGACCCTGTTCCCACGCCTTATTCCTGCAGGATGTATGGTTAAAACAATTCTATAACGGCGTGGGTGAACAGGCCTTCATTACAGAGCTCGGCAGGTTACTGTTAAAGGGATTTCGAGAACCTCGTATGGCAAAGGGGCGGAGGGAAACGGTGAGACTCCTATGGGACGTGTGGGACAGGTACAGACACCAAAGGAAGAAGTCCGAGGAGGCTCACCGCCCGCCCCATGGAAAGCGAACTGTTTCCCGGAGCCCCTAAAAGCACAGAATCACCTCGAAATCGAGTCTTCAAGAATCCTGCCATATATCGTAATAAAGGCCCTCGCTGATGAGGGTTATTTTATGCGTACCTCGGAAGGTCGTAGCGGCCGAACCATTGGTGTCTGTGATCAGAAAACCAGCGGTATAAGGGAGAAGCGACCCGGTGGACTCCTGGGAAGGAAAAAAGAATGCCGATTACAGTGAATAAAGGCAAAGAAAGCAGCAGTTTCCGAATGGTTTCAAAACCTTGTTTCACTTCTCCTTCTTTTGTCAGCATATGAATCTCATCCAGCGTATTGCGCCCTTCCAAGTAAGGGTACTTCCCTGTCTCTTCTGTATCCTGAACAGCTACCCATTTAATTTGATGAAGCCAGTCAAACGTTCGGAACGTTTTCTTCACATAAAAACAAAACGGACATTGCGCATCATAAAAAACGATATGTTTTTTCATAAAACAAAACACTCCTTTATATTATTGAGCGTCCTCCTGTAGTTCAACCTTCACCCAGCCTCTGACTGCGTTAATCATCCATACTTCATCGAACTTGTGGATATCCTTTTTATAGAGAACCTTTTCTTTTAGTTTTCCACATCTTAATAAATTTTTCCTATACGTTCCCGCCAATAATCCACAGTCAACGGGAGGGGTGTAGTAATAACCGTCGATGTTTACGACGAGATTAGCTATTGTGAATTCCGTCAATTCACCTCTTCGATTCCAAAGCAACGTCGCTTCTGCTTCGTCGGATCGATGACGATGATAGACATCCCGATGAGTGGTTTTATGAAACAGAAAAGGATTTTCTTCGTTTATAGGATCGTCAGATAAGATGCCAGTAACACAAGAAGCAGATGATTTTATACCATAGACTTCTATTTCAGCTTTCCCTTCTTCGTCAACGAGCATGCGAGTTTTATAGAGACCACTTGGATAAGCTTTGGCAACTTGAGAGCATTTCTTTTCTAAATCACTTCTTTTAATGGGATAAGCAAAATACGAAGCCGATGCAATGATTCGGTCCAGGTGATCGTCGAGTAAGTCAATCGATCCATTTTCCAGCTTCATCGTCTCCAAAAGTTGAAATTTTGGACGATCTTCTGTCAGAAGGCGCGCCTTCGTCTTTAATTCCTCAAACTCTCCTTCCGAAGTTGAGTCCCACGTAATGCCTCCTCCTGTACCATAAACGGCTTTTTCTTGTTTTTGATCAATCATAACAGTACGAATAGGAACATTGAAAATGGCTTCTTTCTCCGGTGTCATATAACCGATAGCTCCGCAATACACTTCACGCGGCGAGTCTTCTAATCTTTGAATGTATTCCATGGTCCTTACTTTTGGAGCTCCTGTAATCGATCCACACGGAAACAATGCTTGAAATAATTCGTACATGGTGTAATTTTCCGGCAACCGACCTTCTACAGTCGAAGTCATCTGGTGGACCGTGGGATAGGTTTCCACTTCAAATAGATTGGGGACATGGACACTCCCGGGCACAGCGATTCTACCTAAATCATTCCTCAATAAATCAACAATCATAAGGTTCTCGGAGCGTTCCTTTTCTGATGTCTGAAGATGCCGGCGCTTCACCTCATCCTCTTTGCTATTACGTCCTCTAGCTGCCGTACCTTTCATTGGCTTTGTTTTCAATTGGTTTTCATCGACTCTAAAAAACAGCTCCGGAGAAGCAGATAGAATCTTCCGATCACCCATGTTCAAGTAGGCACTATAGGAGGCCAGCTGATTCCTGACAAGTTTTCTATACAAAGTGTAATCATCTCCAGAGAAAGAGGCTTCCATTCTAGTCGTAAAGTTCACCTGATAAGTATCGCCTCGTTCAATCCCGGCCTTCACTACTTCTATTCCTTTTTGATAAGAGGCATAATCTCCACGCAACTCCCAGTTCGAAACTCGAAATGGTTTAGAATCCGCATTCTGCCGATTTGTTTCAAATCCATTGAACACTCCGAACCACACAAGCGGCCATTCAGGATGAGAGTGAACGCGAAGGGCATGGTCAAAAGCGGGGGCAGCTTCATAGGATACATAACCAGCTACATAGTACCCCGCGTCAAGCCTTTCTTCCACTCGATCGAAGACTGCTTTCATCTCGTTCAGATCATAGGTAGTGAGAATCTCTACCGGGTGTTGAAAAACTTTAGGGTCCGGATTCCCTTTAGCGTTTGTAAATTCAAACTGTAAAAAAGGTGAGGTTGTCATACGCCCACTCCCTCTCTTCTACTTGCTTTGTAACGAACAGCTCGGTCATAAACGTTTCGAAGCAAATCAAACCCGTACTCCGTCAATATGGACTCTGGATGGAACTGTATGCCTTCCATCATCTTTTCCCTGTGGCGGACACCCATAATGACACCATCTTCAGAAAGGGCAGTAACTTCGAGTTTTTCCGGCAATGAAGGGAAATCTGCCTCAAGAGAGTGGTAACGGGTGACTCGGAAGGCTCCGGGAAGCTTGCGAAACATGGTACGGCCATCATTTGTAATCGTCGTCACTTTCCCGTGCATCGGTTGACTTCCTTTGACGACGATTCCACCAAAATGTTCCACCATCAGTTGATGGCCAAGACATATGCCTAATAAGGGAATTAGTCCACCAAAATGTAGCAAGACATCCTTACAGATCCCTGATTCTTCCGGCCTCCCCGGTCCTGGGGAAAGGACAATAAGATTCGGATCGAGCGCACGGATCTCTTCGATCTGCCATTCGTCGTTTCGTTTCACAACTACTTCCGAATCCATCTGTTTAAAATATTGGGCTAAATTATATGTGAATGAATCATAGTTATCAATGATTATGATCATAGTTGCGGACACCTTTCATCCTTGAATATATGTCTATTATACTACCGCCTGCTACGTTTTCCATAGAAGATAAGAATGGAAAATCATCACTTTGTAGTGCTTCAAAGGAAAAAAGAATCGAAAATATCAGTCTCATATATTAGAATAAATAGAAAGATCTCGTCGTTAGGGTGACTGCCATGAAATCAGAATTGCTAAAGTCGAAGAGTATATGGATTAAAATCGTTCTCATATTGATTGGCATTACGATGCCGCTCTGGCTAAGTGTTGAGAGGTCCGGCCTTGCAGCTGTAATCGAAAGGCTTCAGGCCGCTCCATCAGGGGCTACACTAATGATGGCTGCATTCGGGCTCGTCATGTTAAACACGGTACGAGCCCTCCCCCATTACATTGGTGCTCTTCTGCTCGGAGATGAGCTCGGAGTAAGGTTGAACCGCCCATGGTTGAAGGTCGCCGTCCCTGTAATGATCATCCCATTGGTTTACGCCTTGATTAACGGGTACAATTCAATCAACTATCATTTTGGAGGCCCGGCCATTTTTCTATTATTATCAATCGTCGTTCTTCATTTTTTAGGAAATGGTCAATTACGCCCTGTATTCAAAGCTTTCATTCTCGCTCAATTGCTATTCGGTTTCCAGTGGCTGGATACGGTACTTTTCCTAAGTGCTTTCGGATTCGGTGGCGGGGAAATTTCTATGGAAGTGAAAAGAATGGCCGCGGAGTTAGGGTTCGGAAGTACCTTAAGTTTTTACAGCCTCGTCTTTTTCGCAGTATTTATCGTAAATGCCACATTCCTTGCCGTGTACTTAACCGTTGCTGAACAAAAAGCAAAAATGAGACAGGACTTGGACATCGCCCGGCTCGACATGGTGGAGTCGCGTTCTGGAAGAGAAGCGTTACATCTCGTTCACGACTTAAAAACTCCATTATCGCTGATGGAGGGACTGAACAGCCTCATTCAAATGAAAACGAAGGACGACGAAATCCTTCAGTACACCAATAAAATTTCCTCGTCCATTCAAGCGACCAGCGATATGGTTTCTGAAATCTTATATCATGAGAAGAAAAATTGGTGCACATTGAAAACATTCATCGAATATGTACGTGCGAATAAACTTTCAGATTCAGCAACCATCTATGCGTTCGATTTGGCCGCCGATGAGAATATTGAAATCTACATTAATAAAATCAGAATGACACGAGCGCTTGTCAACTTAATTGATAATGCCAGTGATGCCGTTGAAGGAAAAAAAGACGCCAAGGTGACCATTGCTACTAAAGTAGAACAGTCAGGCATCCTGATTGGGGTGAAAGACAACGGTCATGGCATCAGCCAATCCAATATCAATAAAATTTGGAATGCAGGATACAGCACGAAATCCCATCCTGGTGTAGGGCTGACTTTCGTTAAAAATGTCGTCAAAGAACATGGTGCGGAGCTATCCATTGAAAGCGAACAAGGAGTCGGAACGACATTCTGGATCCATTTACCGAAGGAGAGAGTACGAGATGAAAATATTGATCATGGATAATGACGAATCCTTACGTTACATGCTGACAGAGTTTTGTAAACATGCCGGGTGGGAGTCGGAAACGGCAGTGAACGGACGCGAAGGTGTCGATATGTTCTTAAAAGGAACCTATGACGTCATCCTTGTCGATTATCATATGCCGGAAATGGATGGCCTTCAAACCGTCAGGGAAATCCGTAAACACAACACAGTCGTTCCTATACTCGTGCTGACAGTAGATGAACGTCAGGAAGTAGCGGATCGCTTCCTGGAAGAAGGAGCCACCGACTTTGCCTTAAAACCAGTAAAAGCTCCTGACCTCATTTCCAGAATCAAGCTGCATGCACAAATCGCTAATATGAAAAATAAGCACGAAGAAGATGACGATATTTTTACCGCCAAAGGAATTAGTAAAGGAACATTAAGTTCCATTTCAAACTACTTGCAGGAAAATCGTGAAGCCTATCCTGTAGACGTCATCTCAAAAGACATCGGCCTTGCCTACCCGACTGTATACCGATACCTCATGCATTTACTAGAGGAAGGCAAAGTCAAACAAGTGGTCAGTCATCAGAAGATTGGACGGCCGAAAAAGCTTTACAAATGGTATGCCCATTAAGTGTCTCTCGTGACTAGGAAGGGTATAACATGAAGGAGAAGTATAGAGAAGGAGTGGTAAGATGAGATCGGGGAATCCCGTTTTAAAAGATGATACATTTCAGCGTTCTGCAGCTTCAGGAAAGTCGATGACCCTGGGTGGAACGACAGCAAAAATATCTCTGCTGTTTTTATTTTTGGTAGGAACAGCGGCGTACACATGGTACCAGTACTCACTGGGAGTCGATGTCACGCTCATGATGATCATCGGTGCCATTGGAGGGCTTATATTCGCTTTAATAACTGCCTTCTTCCCTAAAGCTGCGCCTGTCACTGCCCCTATATACGCAGCACTCGAAGGTTTTTTCATCGGTGGCATTTCCGCCTTCGTCGAGGGAGCTTATTCCGGGATTGTCATTCAAGCTGTCAGCTTAACGCTCGCCGTGATGGGAGCTTTATTGATTCTTTATGCAACAAGAGTCATTAAGGTTACAAGAAACTTCCGACTGATGGTTGTTTCCGCTACGTTAGGCATTTTCCTCGTCTATCTTGTGAATTTCATCCTGAACTTTTTCGGCATGACCGTTCCCTATCTCCATTCCAGTGGCCCTGTTGGGATCGGAATCAGCCTCTTCATCGTGGCTATTGCTGCCTTGAATCTCGTTCTTGATTTTGATTTCATTGAGAAAGGCGTCAACCGCGGTGCACCCAAGCACATGGAATGGTACGGAGCATTCGGCTTAATCGTAACCCTTGTCTGGTTATACATTGAAATTCTCCGCCTTCTTCAAAAACTCAGACGCTAAACGCCCAAAAAGAGAGTGATCGCCTAAATAGGCAATCACTCTCTTTTTTCCTCTTCCATTAAAGCTCCCTTTTCTTGAAGACTCAGTTTCGAGACTTTTGCGTTAGGGGATGGTGGTTGGGAAAACGGCTCGCTTTCCGTGGGGATGACGGCAAGCCTCCTCGGACTTCGTCCTGTGGGGTCTCGACAGCCAATCCATTCCCACAGGAGTCTCCCCGTTTTCCCAACCACCATAGATAGAAAGATGCTCGAAACTACATTCAAGGATCAAGCGCTTTTGAGACGGAGAATAATATAGCAACAGTACTTTGACATTTTCATCCTACTTTTATAGGCAGGTGCTCAGAGGAATGATTTCGAGAAGCAAATTGGGATAGGGTCGGCGGGGAATGGGGAGACTCACCGCGCTCCCGCGGAAAGCGAGTCATTCACCGCCGACCCGTCCCACTCATACAAAAGTCTCGAAATCGAGCGTTACTTAGCCTGCCATTAACCTAAACAACGTTACTGATCAAAAACCGTGTTGGTTTAGGAAATCAATGATGCCCTCGACAAGTCCATCTGCAAGAGGCAGGTCAGGGTTTGTGTAGGTCGCTAAATTTTCATCTCTATTCTCGGGAGCCTCCTTCAGCACATGATTCATCCCTTCCACAAGCATGAGCTCCGCCTCTGGCTCCGCTTTTTTCAAGAGTTGTGCTTCTGATTCTGGTACCTGAATATCGTTCGTGCCATTCACAATTAATGTCGGAACATCCAATTCAGCCAATTGCTCCGCAGGATCATAAGCCATCCATGAAAGGAGAAAAGGCTGGACACCTTGAGAAAACACTCCTTGCAGAGCCTGGCTGACATCAGGAACTGTCTCCCCTTCCCGCATTTTACCAAGGATCGTTTGACTTTCTTTGAACAAGTCTTCGGGTAAACTGTCCCCGAGTTGCTTTTCTAATACATGATCAATGGTCTGACCGGCTCCTGCCAAGGAAATGAATGCTTCTGTCGTTTCACCACCTGACGCCATCATCCCGACAAGAGAACCTTGACTGTGACCAATCACAGCTATGTCTGTAAAGCGTTTATCATCTTCCAGTGTTTCCAGCCACTGTTTAGCATCATCAATAAAAACTTCAAATCTCATTTCACTGTTGCCGGTTACAGCATTTATATTTTTGCCAGCGCCTCTTTTATCATATCTTAAGGAAGCAATCCCTTTGTCTGCTAAGGATTCTGCCAAAAGTTTGAGACTATCATTGTTTCCTGCACCTTGAGAGTTTCCATTCCGATCCGTCGGTCCTGAACCGGGGATAATTAAAGCGACAGGATAAGGCCCTTCTTTTTCAGGCAGCAATAACTCACCATATAATTGACCTGTAGAGGTTTCAATGGATAAGAAATCACCCTCTTCTTCCTTCACTTCTTTCTCACCTTTTCTCAATAAGAATGGGAAATTTTGTCCGTTTTGTGTAAAAGTACCATGCAATTGCTCTCCTTCTAATTTTCCATCAAACTGAACAGACTGCCCAGGAAGAGGCATCTGAAAAGAGACACTTCCTTCATTGGTATCTATCTCGGTTAATGAAAAATCCGTAACATTCTGTGCAGGAATGGTAATCGTCCCCGTCCACTCTTCTCCAGATTGAAAATCGACCAAAATGTTCAATGGTTGATTGGGAATTTGGATTTCCCCCTCCCAGTGACCTTCCAATTCTTTATTTTCCTGCCCATCTGCTTCCTCATTTTTCTCGTTGCAGCCTGTAATTATAAAAAGTACGATTCCTATCAATAATAGCTTTTTCATCGTCATCCTCCCTCATATCTATCATTTTACAAGAGATGAAGGAAATTTATAACAATATGAAAGCAAACCATTTCATTTGTTTTGGATCATCACACCTAATAAAAACACTCCGCCAAAAAGGGACGGAGTGCTTTCATCTATGCTTGGGTCTGAGTTGACTTCTTACTATTCAGGAAGAACGTTGTGATAAACATAAGAGCAAGGAAAATAATCACGATACTGAAACCACCAGCCATTCCGAAAGCTTCGGAAGCTAGTCCGATGATGTAACCAGCAATACCACCGCCGATTCCAGCAGCTATATAAATGAGTCCAAGCGCTGAACCACCTGTTTTAGATAGCTGAGTACCAAACGCTGTCGCTGTCGGGAACAATGTTGAGAAGAACAACCCTGCCCCAGCGAACAAGTAAGGGAAATTCTCAGCGACTAGGAAACTGGCACCGACCATCAACAATGCTCCGGCAGAAAACGTAATTAAAATAATCCGCTCATTGATCCAATTGGTCAAATAGGCGACACCAAGGCGTCCCGCCATGAAGAAGATGGAGAAGACAGACAAGATGGTCGCTACCATGTCCTCTTTATCAGCCGTTGACATGCCACCCAGATCCAGTGACTTCAAGTACGTCGGGAAGAAATTCATGAACGATACTTCCGCAGACACCTGGAAGACGAGAAAGATCATGAGAAATACGAACTGAGCGTCTTTCAACATAGGAATGAATGCTTTCAAATCGATTTTTTCTGCTTTCCCTGATGGAAAAGCTACGCTAGTAATATAGATGATAACAGCTACTAAACTGACTGCAATTCCTATATAAAAATAACGCCATGATGCAAATTGGAACATGTAGTTTAGAAATTGTGGAAATAGCACCATTCCTAACCCGTACACTCCCATCGCAAAGTTGAACATCTGATTCTGTTTTTTCGGATAAGCCGCGGGAATGATCGCATTGGAAGCAACACCGAGCGCCCCTAAACCGAACCCGACAATCATGTAGAAACCTAAGAAGAACATAATATTAGGCGCAAGACCTGTACCAAGAAAGCCAAGTCCCATAATGATGGCACCGATGATGGTCATCGTCCGCAGGCCTTTTTTATCTGTGTAATAACCGATTACGACACTGGCAAGCGTGAATCCGAGTTGGAAAATAAAGACTACCAGACCAAATTCACTCATATCCAAACCTAGATCCTTTTCCACTTGATCCAGTACGATTCCTTTTGTATTAGTAACACCACCCGAAATGAATTGGGTGAACATAAGAATAATTAATGCATGTATACTTTTTCCCTTTGTCATGTGGGGTACCTCCTGAAAATTGTTTGAATCGGAACATTTTCAGGAGATTCCCCGCTATATTTCAGTTGAAACTACCTTTTTACATGTAAACGTTTTTTCAGTAAAGTTTTCACGCTCTCCGCCCACTTAAGCTGGATAACCTTCCAAGTATCTCCTGAACTTCATTTTATTCCAGGCTGCCTACCATAGCGAATTCTTCGACCCCTTTGTGGTCATAACCCCCATCCGTAATTTTTCTTACGTCTGTAAGCATCTTTTTCATTGGAACATGAATACCTTTCATACCTGTAAATGCTTCGGCTACAAAAAATGGTTGAGTTAAGTAGGACTCTAATTTTTCTCCACGCTTAAACAGCTGTGTATCGGCATCTGACAAGTGGTCCACCCCGCTCGCACGGACAATAGACTTCAATTCACGATACCGGCGCAACACTTTTTGTGCTTTTTGCTGGGTTGAAAAGTGTTCCTGACCCAAGTTTGCACCTTCTAAAACGGAAGATGTGGAGTAGATCGGATGAATAGCTGGATACATATGCCGTACAGATAGATCCATATCAAACTGCCATAAGGTTTCAAGGGGGCCATAAGGCAAATCTTCATCCACAGCCTCCCCTTTCAAATCCACTAGAAACGTAGTGACGGATGTCTCCCCTGCCCATTTTTCCTGAAGCTGATAGATACTTCCATTCTGTACATGAGAACGATCCGATACGAAAATGACTTCATGAGTTTTCGAAGCTTGAACAACAGCCTTCTCTGCTTCGTCTATGGTGAGGTGAATAGAATCTACATCATCTGTAATGTCCGAAACCTCCGGATGATCTCCTTCCGGCTGAAGCATGACGATATAGTATCCTTCTTTTTTCAACCGACGAAAGATTTCCGCTAAAACCACTAGCTGCCCCATCCCCGGTCTTGCCACTAAACCAGCTGTGCCACCTTTAGCCAATGGCGCGAACAAGTCGATCGTTTTAATTCCCGTTTCAATCATTTCGAATTTCTCCCCTCTGATAATCAGTTCATCCACACTGCATTCCGCTAAGCTTGCCAAAGCAACTAATGTGCGTACTTCGGTTCTTCCCAACGCAATTTTACCTGTACAAAGATTCGAAACTGTTGCAGGCCTTAAACCTACAGATCTTGCCGCTTTCGTTAAGTTCGGTACACGCCTTCTCAACAGCGCGACATTCAAGTGAATAGATTCCATCATTTACCTCCTCTGTTACTTTATACAGTAATACCAAATACTTTCAAAAGCAACAACTTTTTACTTTAAAAAGAAATTTAAATTACGTTTAAATTTAAAATTCCTAGTCTCCATTTTATGGTAAACTGTTAGAAAAGCTTTGGAGGTAAGGAAATGGAGAAGATTACTTTTCGGAATAACCAAGGATTAAAACTAAGAGGAGTTTTGCAGAAGGGGACAAATGACAAATTGGTCATCATGTGCCACGGCTTTCGTTCCAATCGCTCATCACGCGGTCGATTCGATCGATTTGCAGAAAGTTTCCAACGAATCGGATACCATGTGCTGCGATTCGATTTCGGCGGGTGTGGAGAAAGTGAAGACCGACCGTTGAGCCTTGAATCCGAAGTCAGTGACCTTACAGCTGCCATTGATGATGCGGTTTCCAACGGATTTACTGAAATCGCTCTTTACGGCCACAGCTTAGGTGCACGTGTTTGCCTCGAAAGCTATCAACCTACTTACATTAAAACCATGATCCTTACAGGAGCAGGGACCGGTCCCGTTACATACGATTGGAAAGAAGAATTCACTCCCTCTCAACTAGAAGAACTAAAAGAAACCGGTTATCTGAAACAACCCGTACAAGACCCCTATCGTGAAGAGATTGTGATATCAAAACAAATGTTAGTAGACTTTGAACAAGTAGATCAGGAGAGGTTGTTGTCCTCCATCCAATGCCCGCTCCTGGTTGTCCATGGTGATCAGGGGGAAGAAGAAATTTTGCTTCCTTTAACTCAAAAAGGAATGAAATACCTCTCGCCCTCCTCACATTTGACGATAATCGAAGGAGCTCCCCACAGCTTCGAAGGATACCTGGATCACGTCGAAAAAGCAGCCATCGACTGGTTCCACAAACACTTTTAACTAACGCTCTCTTTTCTTGAAGACTCAGTTTCGAGACTTTTGTTGAATGGATGGGGGCTGCGGGGATGAATCGCTTTCCGTGAGATTGCAAGGAGCACCTCCCGAGTAGGCCTTAAGAAAGCCTTGTCTGGTTGAAATAATGAATGATGAATCACTTGCCATGGATACGGGGTCAGGGAAACGACGATTTGCAGTGCATTGAATCAGTCAGTAGAAAAACACACACGTTCGTGTCTCCATTCGTTTTTCATGCGGACGTTTCCTAGACCCTGTTCCCACGCCTTATTCTTGCTGGATCTATGGTTAAAATGACTCTATAACGGCGTTGGGGAACAGGGCTTTTTTTACAGAGCTTGGCAGGTTACTATTAGAGGGATTTCGAGAACCTCATATGGCAAAGGGGCGGAGGGAAACGGTGAGACTCCTATGGTGTGTGCGGGACAGCTGAGACCCCGCAGGGCTTAGCCTGAGGAGGCTCAGCGCCCGCCCCATGGAAAGCGAACCTTTTCCCGCAGCCCCTAGAATCCCACTAACATCTCGAAATCAAGTCTTCCACAATCCTGCCATATTGTTCAATAAGGGACATAGATAAAGAACCAGAAATCCCTTTGAAGGGACTTCTGGTTCTTTAGATGATTTCGTTATACTTGTGCCGCCAGGGGCGTGCTTCTTCAAGCTGAGAAGCTAACTTCAACAGTGTTCGTTCATCACCAAACCTCCCGGTAAAGTGGGAACCGATTGGCACATTTTCTTCATTCCAGTAAAGAGGAACACTCATCGCCGGCTGTCCAGTTACGTTCGCTACTGGGGAAAGATGGGCATATTCGGCAGACACAGCCAATATTTCATCGATCGTTTTTTCTTCTCCATTATAACAACCTAAAGGTAAAGCAGACTGGGAGTTGACGGGGTGTAAAAGCACATCATACTGATCAAAGAACGAGTGGAATTTAACGCTTTCTGTCGCTAGAAACATACGTGCTTGCTCGTATTCCATCGCCGTGTAACCTCCAGCCTTTCCAATCAACGTTGAAAGCATCTTCTCTAAATTTTGATCATTAGGCTTTATTCCATTCATTCTTGCCGCACCTTTGACAGCTAAAGCACCACCGACGACCCATACAGTAACGAACGCATCCATAAAGCGATGGAGATCAAAATCGGGATAAGCGACTTCTACTTCATGCCCGAGCGACTCACAAAGCTCTGCCGTATGACGAATGGCGCGTTGCACATCTGGCTGTATAGGCATCAATTCTCCGAAATCTGCCATATAAGCAATTTTCAATGACCCAAGATCCTCATGAGCGATTCCGGCGTAAGGATCGCCTTTAGCTGGGGTTGCAAAGAGGTCGCCTTTTTGCGGGCCTTCCAGTAGATCAAGGAGTGCGGCACTGTCTCTTACCGATTTTGTTACCCCATGACTGACGGCAAGGCTATTCAGATGCATGGAAAAAGGCGTCCTCCCCCTCGTCGGTTTTAAGCCGAACAAACCGCAGTTGGAAGCAGGGATACGAATGGATCCTCCTCCGTCACTGGCGTGTGCAAAAGGGACCATACCGGATGCAACAGCTGTGGCTGCTCCTCCACTTGAACCTCCAGGTGAATATTTCTTATTCCACGGATTTTTTGTGAAACCTAGATGGACAGATTCCGTAGCAGGCGTGAAGCCGAACTCAGGTGTATTACTTTTTCCAATAAAGGTAAGTCCACCCCTTCTGAAGCGTTTGACGATTTCATCATCCCCTTTCGCCTCAAAGCCTTCCATCACCTTAGAACCGTAGGACAGCGGATGTCCTTGTACAGCATTCAAATCTTTGATAAGAAATGGAAGACCCCGAAAATACCCGTCTGTATTGAAAGGTTCATCTATGTAGTGGACAACAGCATTCAATTCAGGATTCTTACGTTCCATAACTGTTTTATAGTGATGAATGACTTCTGATATGTTCAATTCTCTACTTTCTAGTTTCGCTTTTAATGCGATGGCATCAAACTGATGAAGCTCTTGAATTTCCAAGGCTGACTCTCCTTTCATGAACCATAAGTATAAACCGACACACAGCTTCTTCCATTTTCTTTCGCCTTGTATAACGCTCGGTCGGCTTTTGTGAGAAGTTCTCCTTGATCCACCCCATGTTCAGGATAGATGGACACACCTATCGACACACTGATTTCAATCTCACACCCTTGCAGATGGATCGGTCGGAGCACACGATCCAGCATTCGATCCGCAACTTGACGCGGGTGCTTGGTATCAGCTAAGTCTGATAAAAGAATAACAAATTCATCGCCACCTAGACGAGAGAGCGTGTCCGTTTTTCTTAACCCTTGACTGAGACGTTTAGTAAAGATGACAAGTAATTCATCACCGATTTGATGTCCATAGCGGTCATTAATTTGTTTGAAATTATCCAAATCAAAGAATAATAAGGCAAAAATCGAATCTTGGTCTTTCACCCGTTTCAGCTCATCTTCCAGCTTTTCAAAAAAGTACCGCCTGTTCGGAATGTTCGTCAACTGGTCATGATAAGCCATCTCTTCTAATTGATGCTGTTGTTTCCTTCGTTCCGAAATGTTCCGGCAAATCGTCTGGACCGCCTTGATTTGATGGTATTCCACAAGACCTCCATGCAATTCAACATCAATGATCGATCCATCCATTCTTAGAAGCTGGCGTTCGATCGGACCTTTCACATATCCCCCTGACAATAACGTGCTTAGACGTTTTCGTATATCTTCATATGGTTCATTGTAGAGGAATTTCTTTATATCCTGACCAAGTAATTCTACAGCTTTTTCCGCCCCCAGCAAGTCCATCCCTGCTTGGTTCACATAAATGATGCGATCTTCTTCATCATGCAGAAAAATCGAGTCCGGGGAAGTTTCAACTACCGATTCATAACGGCTCTCACTTTCTACACGTTGACGTTCTTTCTCTTCTATCAGCTTCATCGTTTGGGTAGACCCCATTTTTATGTACAGGAGATAAGATTCCCCAATTTCTGCAGATTGTATAGCATAAGAGATTTGAAACGGATTAGGATAACGGTCAGAGCTCTCAACTAAAGTTTCGCGACAATTATCCGCCCTTTCCATCGTCTCCTCGATATGGTCCCGTTTCGCCTCACAATAAATGTCATTTAATGCACACCCTTGAAGGTCTCCATACACCCGCTGCATCGTCGCATTGATGTAGGTAAAGATCATGTTCCCTTTTACATTTTGAATGATGGCTACCGCGTCACTTAAATGGTGAAACAAGTTTTTAAATATTGATGGTTGGTTAATTAAGGAATGGATGGCATTCATATATAAGCACTTCTTTCCTGTTAATAATAAGGTGAAAAGAACTAGAAAATAATGTTTTAACTTAAAAATTATAACACTAGTTCATCATCCCCTTCCATTTATATACAGACTTTTTACATTTTTCTTAATTATCCCCCCTACTCTCATCGATCCACATAGCAAACTTGCTGCGTTTGATTTTACTTACTCTAATGGAAATCTTTTTCTACATAGGTTTAGGTGAAAATGGGGAGGGTAAATAAACCGAAAGCTTTCAGGAGATGAGTCCCAAAATGAAGGTCTATAAAAATTCCGTTCTTACATTCCTTCTCTATTCCTTATTCATTCTCGCTGCTCTTGCGATCCATCACCTTTTATCCCCCACCCCTTTTCAATATGTCAGGAGTTTCATCTGCTTTGGATTAACCCCTGCTTTCATTCTTTATGCAAATCACAAACAACTTTGGTTCCGTTCCAGTCTCCGTTGGGTTATAAAGTTAAGCCGTCGCCCGGTTTTAAGCTCAATTCTCTTCGTAATGAGCGCACTCGCAAGCTTCGATTTAGCTCTTCATCTTCCACTAAGTGAGTTTGTTCACCTGTTCCTTTTAGGTTTCGGAGCGTTTATTTACTGGACACCTCTTTTGTTGCAATGCTCTTTCATACAGCTCCAAAACTACATGAGACGTTTTCTTTATTTAATGCTGACATCCTTATCCTTTGTGCTCTATCATGAAGCTTCTTTCTTCTTCAGTGAAGGAACCGATGCTGAGGCCTTTTTGTACACGGGTGTGATGATCATGATCATCCAGTTGTTTTCCTTGATCCTGGAGTGGGCCGAGGACGAGAAAGAAAATGATCCTGTAAACGTCAAAGGATACTTCAAATCCATCTCTAAAAATTGACCACCCTAAGCTCCCTTCCTTTAAATACAGCTTTGAGATGTTTAGGGTGTTTCCGTTACGCTTGTTAGCGGTTGGAGGTCAGGGGAATAACTCTTTTCATGGAAGTGCGGTGAGCGTACGAGTGATTTCCCTCCCCCCTGCTCTCAGTTCATATAAAACCACGCCTTCCAAAACCCTGCAATATAAGGATAAAAAAGCCGGATTCCTGTGTTTGGAATCCGGCTTTTCCGTTGGTTATCGAGGGGTCATGAATAGTTGTGTCCAGTATCTTTTATATGGTCCTGCTCCTTCGATGTATCCTACACCAATATGTGTGAAGTCTTCATGAAGAATGTTGGCTCTATGCCCATCACTGTTCATCCAACCTTCTACGACTTCTTCGGGTGTCCGTTGACCGGCGGCGATGTTTTCACCTGCTGCCTGGTAACGGAAATCGAATTCGTCCATCATATCAAATGGGGAGCCGTAGGTTGGTGAAGTATGACTGAAATAACGTTTGTCCGCCATATCCTGTGACTTTACGTTGGCTAATGCACTCAAACGATTATGCGTTTGTAAAGGCTCAAGTCCCCGCTGTTCCCGTTCTTTATTAACCAGAGCAACAACTTCTTGTTCGAACTCTTTCAATTCATAACCAGAGAGTGAATTCTCTGACACCCGTTCACTCGGGCGATCTGAAGTCACTTGCTCTTCTGGAGGTGCATCAGGGTATTTCCATTCCACATCTTCAAGAAGCTTAAAAAACGATTGGACATCTACTGCAAAATTCTGAAACTCATTTTTTATATTTGTATTCTCTACTAAGCCCTGCACATGTTGCGATACCCTCTCATAGGAAGCCCGCGGGCCTTCTTTCCAAAAGTCCTGGGCAGAAACTGGTGTCGCAATGACGATGATGACAAACAAGGCCACAAGAAAGAGAAAGAACTTTTTAATCATATCGATTCTCTCCTCACTTCAGGCTAGAAGTACTCTCTTCCAGTATTCCATGGCATCGCTTCAAAGGCAAACGGCAATATTTAACGATGGGAGGCTTTTAATTTCCCTTTATAAATCTCTGCTTTATGGAGGGGAAGCTCCAAGTCACGCGCAAACTTCTTCAAACGTTTCTCTTCTACAGGGTTCACTAGGGAAACAACCGTTCCTTCTTGAGATCCAATTCGTCCGGTCCGACCCGCACGGTGAATATAGGATGTCATATCTTTAGGAACATCAAGGTTGATGATATGGTTGATTTCAATAATATCCAGGCCTCTGGCAGCCACATCAGTTGCAAGTAGTAATGGATATTCCCCTTTTCGGAATTCCTTAATCGCTTTTGCCCGCTGCTCTTTTTTCGCATCACTGTGCAACAAGCCGATATCCAGGTGTTTGTACGTCAGTTTCTCGGCCATGACATTCAACTTGGCAATATCCTGCATGAAGGCAAGACCTTTGAACCCTTCCATCCGCGCCAGTTTTCTTAATGTCTCGATTTTATCTCTGTCTTCACAAACAATATAGGTATGAGTCACGTCGGGTTTCTTCAGTTCTTCTGTAACCCGGATCACTTCCGCCTCTTCATCCATGAATGTTTGAGCTATTTCAATGACCTCATCAGGCAATGTGGCTGAAAACAACAGCGTTTGCGTATCACGCATCGTGCTTTTCAACACATCTTCAACCGTATGGATGTGTTCTGGAACAAGTAATTGATCTGCTTCGTCCATAATGACCGCTTTGATTTCATGTGCCTTCAATTTTTTCTTCTGTAGCAATTCATACACACGGCCTGGGGTACCAACAACGATGTGCGGCTTTTTCTTCAGCTTGTCCATCTGTCGCTTAATATTCGCTCCACCAATCATCGTCATGCTGGTGATGCCGCTTCCTTTCGTCCAAGTCTGTACCTCCTGATGAATCTGCATGACTAATTCATGCGAAGAAGCCATGATCAACACTTGTGTATGCTTCTGTTCGGGGTCCACTTTTTCAATCAGCGGTAGTAAATAAGCCAAAGTTTTCCCACTGCCTGTAGGGGCTTCCGCCACCACATCTGTGCCTTGTAAAATGAAAGGTATGGCCTGTTCTTGAACTTTCGTCAAGCTCTCATATCCTGAAACCTGCCATGCCTCTTTCGTAGATGGGGATAATTCCTCAAACCACGATTGGTTGATATCTGTCATCTATTATCTTTCCTTTCCATATATCTTTAGAATTCCTAATATACCCTTCTATTACCCACCCTGCCCTCCAACTAAAGCTCCCTATTCTTGAAGACTCAGTTTCGAGACTTTTGTTGAGTGGATGGGGCTGCGGGGAATAGCTCGCTTTCCGCGGGAGCGCGGTGAGCCTCCTCAAGCTTCGCTCTGCGGGGTCTCACCATGCACTTTTTTCCCGCAGGAGTCTCGCCATTCCCCTCCGCCCCTTTGCCATTTAAGTATCTCGAAACCACTTTCGGAATTAGCTGCTTTTATGCACATGGTTATTGGAGGGGAATGAACTCCTAAGCACACTATTCTGCATGCAAAAAGCTTGTTATAGAGCGCTTTTTACGTATAAGACCAGGATAGTGGAAGGCACCCTCCCACAGTAAATGGGTTCGTTTCTCACTTTCATGGTAGGGGGTGGTTGGGAAGCTGCGAGACTCCCGTGGGAGAAGGAGATAGGCGAGATCCCGCAGGACGTAGTCCGAGGAAGCTCGCCACTCCCCCACAGGAAAGCGAGTTGCTTCCCGACCATCCCTGACACTCAACCCAGCAACGAATCCCGGAAACATCTCGAAATCGAGTCTTCAAGAATACTGCCATTTAGTTGAAGAGGGAGTTTTGTATATAAAAAATAGACCTCTTTCCATATTGGATAATGGAGAGGCCTTTCATACATGATCCATAGCTTATTCTTATTATACCACCATTAAGAAGAAGATTCGATAAACTTCTTCAAATGCTGAAGGTGATCCTGAACTTCTTTTTTGATGATCTGCGTGATGAGCGGTTTCATCAATTTGTTTCGTAAACCTTCCGTGTAAAGCTCCCCTTGGAAGTCTACTCTTGTTCCCTCTGAAGTCTGCACGAATTCATAATGATACCGCAAATCCAATCCATGCTGATGACTGCGGACAGAGTATTTTCGATTGGGGTCAAAGTCGGTGACCTCAATGATTGAGCGCGCTTTTCTGCCTCTGATTTCGCGAGTTTCCTGGAACCTGTACCCTTCTTTGACAGGTCCCTCACTCAATAGTTGTACATCAATGACTGTATCCATAATTTCAGGGCTGTTGTTGAAATCCGTCGCCATCTCAAAAACTTCTTCTACAGGTTTTTCGATGATGACGGACTGATTCATAAAAGCCATAAGCATCCTCCTCTGTTAAAAGCTCTACCCCCTATATTCTCTTTACACGCTCCGACTCCTTTTTTACATGACAAGAATATCCTGGCAAAACACACACAAGCTAATGGAAGCACTCAAGAAAAGCGAGGTATATGTATATGGGTTGGATCTCCGTCGTTCCTTTCATCGTGGTCATTATTGCAGCTATATGGACCAAACAAGTCATTCCCAGTTTACTATTCGCTGTTGTCGTGGCCGGTTACATTATCGACCCGCACTGGCTGGGCGGGATGATGACAGCCTTAGGTTTCATCATTGAAGGATTAAGGGATGAAGCCAACTTAAAGATCATCCTTTTTCTATATGCTTTCTCCGCTTTAATCGGACTTGTAAAAATGTCAGGAGGGATCAAAGGATTCGTCAAAGAAGCAACAGAGCGGATCGACCATAAAAAAGGAGCGTTCATCCTAACCTGGTTGTCTTCTTTAGGAACTTTCAGTGCCCCGAGTTTTCGGATCGTTACCATTGGACCAGTGATGAAAGCATTGAGAAGGAACATCCCGATGACAAAACAGGAGCTTGGTTTCGTCATCGAAACGACAGCCTCTCCCCTCGTCGTCTTGATTCCAATTGCTACCGCGTTTGTTGGATATATGACATCAGTCATTGAACTATCCTTGCAGCAAGCAGGGACGGAAGGAGACGCTTATTCCTTATATATCAGCAGCATTCCGTTCAACTTTTTCGCCTTTTCTATGCTGGCTGTCGGTTTTTATATGAGTTTTTTCCATAAGAATAAAAAACCTGCAACCGATGCCGAGAACATGGACCAAGAAAAAAGAGAAGATGATGATCAATGGGAAGACTGTCATCCAGCCGTTACGAAAAATCTACCCGCACAGCCTTGGCACCTGATTGCTCCCTTGATCAGCGTCATCCTCCTTACTTTCTTTCTTATGTATATGGTCGGAATCAGAGATGGAAAGTCCGGATTTGATGCCTTGATTAATGCAAACGTACTTGATGCGATGGTACTTGCTGTCGTTCTTACCCTCATCGGGTTTGTCGTTTACTTGAAATTTCGAAACGAGAAACTTAGGAAAATGATGAACACCCTCGTCGATGGAGGAAACGAAATGATGAGCGTCATCGTTCTCCTTGCCATGGTATGGGGATTGAGCAGTGGATCTGAAGCGCTAAAATTCGCGGATACCATTTCTAAGTCTTTCGACTGGATCCCCGCAGGGTTTGTAGCCGTCATCCTATTTGTTGTCGGCTGCGGCCTCTCTTATTTCATCGGGTCTTCCTGGGGCACATGGGGGATTCTTATGCCTGTCGGAATATCAATCGCCACCGTAGCCGGAAGTTCACTACCGATTGTCATCGGGGCCGTCTTTGCCAGCGGAACATTTGGGGCCTTCGCTTCTCCTTTGAGTGATGATACGAATACGACTGCTGGAATTTTAAATTTGAATCCGATTAAATATGCCAAATTCAAGCTGAAACCGGCCCTCATTGCAGCCGGATTCGCTTCTGCGATTTACTTTGGTTTGTCGTTCTTTTTATAGCGGATGCGAAAGTGCACGACAAGCGGATTCCTTTGGAGATTCCCTCATGAACTGGATGGAAATCGCCTCAGATAAAAATACGGCCCTCCTTTCCTCCTGAATAAGGCCTGTGATACCTTGTTATTGGAGGAGATTCAAAATGAAAGACTTTCATGCATATCTTTGGTCCACCTTATTATTCAGTTCATTTATAGGGTGGACCCTCTACCATTTAGTAGGGACAGGCGCCTTTTTCTTACCTGTAATCGCTCTTTTGATTTTTATATCTATTCAGTTAAATCGTTTAGAAAGTAAAAGGAACAAGAATGAACGTGCGTAACAAACCGTTTTTTCATGTTGTTCCGAGTCCAAAAAGAAAAGCAAGGAAGTTTTAACGTGCTTCCTTGCTTTTTTGTTCAGTTATTTAATTGGAAGGAATAAGCGGTAACTCGTTTCAGCACCTGTATAAGGTTTGTATTCCTCAAAGCCGAATCCTTCTACCTGTTGATACCCTTCACCCTTTATCCACTTATGCAAATAAGCGTAAGGATTGAAATCATGAATGGAAGGATCATATTCAAGCATGGCATACGTATGAGCAGGGATCGTCTTTGTAATCATGTTTGGCGGAATTTTCTCAAAGCTATCGACCTCTACAGCAGCAATCCAATAAAAAGCATCGGTCATCTCATTCCAATTTGGCGGGTCGACGAACATTCCGATGGAACGCGGCGCGTTGACCCTGTTTCTTACTTTCGGCAGATTTGTCGTATGGAACTGCTCCATCAATCGCGGAATTTTAATTTCCCGTTCATCCATCATGGTTTGACAAGAGACACCGACGACCTTGATATTGGACCTACGAACAACCTGGGGTTCCACAGCGGTTGTCAATTGCTTACTCATTGCATGGCCACTCCTTTTGGTTTTGAATATTCTCTCTAACTACTTCCACATCGATCCTAGATTTCCTTGTAAAAGTTGTGTGTTCGATGAAATTCGTAGCCTTTCGACCTTCTTTTTACATGATATTATTGATGAGGTCTATTCCTATATCCTATTGTTTGTTCGGTCTGAATTATGCTCATAAATTCACTTCCATCCGACGACCGCTTGTAAGATGGCTTTCTGGACGTGCATACGATTTTCGGCCTGCTGAAAGACTGCCGAATGATTCCCGTCAATGACACTTGCTGTCACTTCTTCCCCTCGATGGGCCGGAAGGCAATGCAAAAAGGAGACATTTGATTTAGCTTCCTTTAGTAAAGATTCATTTACTTGGTAGCCTTCAAAATCCAACAGGCGCTTTTCACTCTCTTCTTCCTGCCCCATACTCGTCCAAACATCTGTGTAAATGACGTCCGCATGCTTCACGGCTTTTTCTGGATTCTCTTCCAGTACGACGGATCCACCATATCGTTTCGCCAGCGCTTGGGATTTTTCGGTAATCAGAGGGTCAGGTTGATATCCGTCCGGAGCTGAGACGACCATTTCCATGCCCATCATAGCTGCCAAAATCATCAGCGAATGAGCGACATTGTTTCCGTCACCGATGTAAACAACCTTCACTCCACACAAACGCCCTTTCAATTCTAAAATGGTAAAAATATCAGCGAGTGCCTGACAGGGATGGTAGATATCGCATAAGCCGTTAATGACAGGTACAGAGGCGTGTTCAGCAAGCTCCTTCAATTTTCCATGCGATGTCGTTCTGAACATGATGGCGTCAACATACCCCGAGAGCACGCGAGCCGTATCGGCAATGGTTTCACCGCGGCCGACCTGGATGTCTCTCGTGTTTAAATAAAGAGCATGGCCGCCCATTTGAACCATCCCGACTTCAAAAGAAACGCGTGTTCTTGTTGAAGATTTTTCAAAAATCATCGCCAGGTTCTTCCCTTTTAAAGATTGAGAATAAGGATTTTCTTTTAAGTGTTGTGCCTGCGCTAACAATTGGGAAACCTCTGATTGATTATAATCAAGCCAAGTCAAAACGTTCTTTCCATGCATTGAACCATCTGTTGAATACATTTGTTCCATCAAATTCATTACGATCGCACTCCTTCACGTTTATTACCCGGCAGAGGGGCAGGGTCGAAATTTTCACAAGCCAATGATTGAATATAGGCATCGAACGTTGCTTTCTCACTGAAAACGGTCATTCCATTCTTCACAGCCTGTATTCTGCGTTCACTCGCTTCGGAACTTGATTCATCATTGACATAAATAGAAGCATCCTCAAGCTTGAGCCACTCATCAAAATCCTTAGTTGAAAAAGTTGAATCCCCTTCTACAAAGCAAGAATCTTTTACATCATGCACATTCGGTAAATGGGAGAACACTTTTCGCAAGGCTTCATCTATGGTCTTTCCAAGGCACATCCCCTCACCCGTCGATTTCATATTCGGACCAAGCTTATGATCCACCTCCGTCAAGGCATAGGATGAAAAGACCGGATACTTCACGGCTGTTTGTTCAAAAACAGGTGTGGGAATGGACATCAAATCCACTTCACCGGATGCCAATACCCGAACAGCTAAATCCACAAGGGGAACGTCTGCCACCTTACTCACAATTGGTACCGTCCGACTCGCTCTCGGATTCACTTCCAGCACATACACGTTTTCTCCGCTCAGTAAAAACTGGATGTTCATCATTCCTTTGTAACTAAAGTACCGGACGATTTTTTGGGAGTAGACTTCAATAGTCTTCTTGACTTCTTCACCAAGCTTTGATGGAAAAAGCGCCATACTGTCTCCGGAATGAACGCCTCCCGGTTCTATATGCTCAATGATCTCAGGAAGATAGAGGTTTTCACCGTCCGCCACGAGGTCCACCTCTACTTCTTTTCCTTGCATAAAGGTGTCCAGAACAATCGGATAGTGACGATCATCCGCTTCCTGAAGCGACTGTCTCAACTCGTTCATATCTTTGACAATGACCATCCCCTGGCCCCCGATGACATAGGACGGGCGGCAAAGAATCGGAAACGAGTAATGCTCTGCTGCTTTTAGAGCTTCATTTTTTGTATGACAGGTGGTACCTGAAACATAAGGAATATCTAAATCATTTAATGCCGCATAGAATCTATCCCTGTCCTCCAGCGCATCTAAAACGTCTGTACTTACTCCTGCAAGGGGGATCCCCTCCGTCTCTAGTTCTGCTGCCAAATTAATGGCGGTCTGCCCTCCGAATGAAGTGAATACAAGGTCAATACCTTCATGATCAACGATGGATGTTATGATTTCTTTTTGAATCGGTTCGAAGTAGAGGCGATCCGCGGTTTCGTAATCGGTACTGACGGTTTCTGGGTTGTTGTTCACCATGATCGTCGTCCACCCTTGCTTTTGCAGACTTTGGATGGCTTTCACCGCACTATAATCAAATTCAACCCCCTGCCCGATTCGTATCGGTCCGGATCCGAGAATCAACGCTTTTTTCTTTCCTGGCAGTGGTGTAATTTCATTCACACCTGCAAATGTGCTATAGACATAGTTCGTTGCCGCTTCAAATTCCGCTGCACACGTATCGACGAGCTTGAAATGGCGGTGAACCCCGAAATCCTCTCTCCTTTTTTGCACTTCTTTTTCAGATATCCCAGCAAGATGAGCAATCTCCTGATCTGAAAAACCACAGATTTTCACTTGTCTCAAAAGCGCTTCACCCAAAGTCTCTTGTTGCAGACACTTTTCTAAATCAACAAGATTTTTCAGTACATGTAAAAAGAAGCGATCAATTTTAGTATTTTCATGGATTGTCTCCAGACTTTCACCTTTTCTTAGAAGGTGGAGAATAGCGAAGTAGCGCAAGTCTGTAGGCTCCTCCAGGTGATCCCAGGCGTTATGAATGTCGGGTACTTTCGTATCCAGGGATTGGACGGCTTTTTGAAAAGCCCCTTCCAACGTCCGGTCGATGGCCATGACTTCACCTGTCGCCCGCATCTTCGTCCCGAGCTTACGATCCGCTTCTGAAAACTTATCGAACGGCCAGCGGGGGAATTTAACGACGACATAATCCAGCGCTGGTTCAAAGCTTGCGTACGTATAGCCCGTAAGCGGATTTTCAAGCTGGTCAAGCGTATAACCAAGAGCCACTTTTGTCGCCATCTTTGCAATCGGATAACCCGTGGCTTTCGAAGCCAGGGCTGACGAACGACTGACGCGCGGATTAATCTCGATGACATAGTATTGACGACTCTCTGTATCAAGCGCGAACTGAACATTACACCCTCCAATGACATCGAGTTCAGAAACAATCTTGAACGCCGCTGACCGAAGCATTTGATAATCGTTATCCGACAATGTCTGGGAGGGAGCGACAACGATGGAGTCTCCGGTATGAACACCCACAGGATCGAAGTTTTCCATATTACAAACAGAAATACATGTTCCATTGTGATCCCGCATGATTTCATATTCAATTTCCTTAAAACCTGCAATACTCTTTTCGACGATGACCTGGTGAATCGGACTCGCTTTCAGCCCCGTCGCGATCAAATCTTCCAGTTCCTCCGGTCTGTGAACGATTCCACCACCACGTCCACCAAGGGTATAAGCAGGTCGACTAATGATCGGGTAACCGACTTGTTCAGCAAAGGCTTTCGCCTGCTCAACCGTAGTAATCACTTCACTTTCGGGGACTGGCTGGGATAATTCATGCATCAACCCGCGGAACAATTCTCTGTCCTCCCCTTTTTGAATGGAATGGACACTGGTCCCTAATAACTCGAGATCATAATCCTGCAAAACGCCTTCTCTTTCCAGTTCAACGGCTAGATTGAGAGCGGTCTGTCCCCCGAGCCCGGCAAGGAGCGCATCAGGTTTTTCTAGATCAATGATTTTCGTTAAGCTTTCAACCGTCAATGGTTCACAATAAACCACATCAGCCACGTCATGGTCTGTCATGATGGTTGCCGGATTGTTGTTGACAAGGACAACCTCACACCCCTCTTCTTTCAGAGCAAGACATCCTTGTGTTCCTGAGTAATCAAATTCTGCCGCCTGCCCAATCATGATCGGACCTGATCCAATGACTAATACTTTACGAGACATGCGTCTTCACCCCTTTGTTCTTCACAAGTGTAAGAAAGTTATCAAACAACCATTCCGCATCTTTCGGCCCGGGATGGGCTTCCGGGTGGAATTGTGCGGACATGATTAGTTTTGAGTCATGCATCAAACCTTCGATGGAACCGTCATTGACGTTATAAAACCTTGTTACGAGCGGCGTCCCATTCAGGCTGTCTTCTTTGACCACATAGTTATGATTCTGCGAGGATAGGAACACTTTTCCTGAAACCACATCTTTGACTGGATGGTTGGCACCGCGGTGACCGAATGTCAACTTCGTCGTATCCCCTCCAAAAGCAAGAGCAATGACCTGATGCCCCATACAGATTCCGAAAGCCGGAAACTTCTCCAAAGCCTTTTTCAAAAGTGGTAAAACGTCTACCGTATCTTTCGGGTCTCCTGGTCCATTTGATAGAACAATAGCGTCCGGTTGAAGCGTATCCAGCATCTCGACCTTAGAGAAAGGAAGTACCGAAACCCGGACACCTCTTTCAAGAAGGGCATTCAAAATCGATTTCTTCCACCCGAAGTCGATGAGTGCTACATGCATGCCCGCTTCTCCATAAGTTTCAATTTTTTCACCACTCACCTGCTGTATTTGATGGCTCTTTGTCGGCTGGAATAGATAATCTGTCCCGCGAGAAAGAGCGGCTTGCTGTGTTCCTTCTGCACGGATGGCCTTGGTGACTTCTCTTGTATCTACCTCAGTCATGTATGGAATGTTTTGTTCGTTCAAGTACGTTCCTAAGGACTTTCTCGCCTGAAAATGCGAAGGAACATCCGTACATTGGTACATGACCACACCACTTACTTGAATTTCTTCACTTTCCCCATCCTCATCGTTGATGCCGTAATTCCCTATCAATGGATACGTAAATACGACAATTTGTCCTTTATAAGAAGGATCGGTGAGAACTTCCTGGTATCCCGTCATGCCGGTGAAGAAGACGACCTCGCCCTGAACGTTTCGGTCAAAGTGCCGCGAAGCCTTCCCTTCAAATGTTGTTCCGTCTTGTAAACATAAGTATCCTTTCATTCCATCACCCCACAAAATGAATATTTATTATATATTGCGTATTTTTATACATTTAACTTCTGGGAAAGACGGTTCTGAACACGACTGTGAACATCACCGCCTATACATTTTTTATGCTTTTTGCAAACTGTCTTCCTGCTGTTGGATCGCTTCGGTAATTAAAGCAACAGCTTGGTCCATTTCCTCATATTCCACAGTCAATGGAGGGAGCAGCCTCAAAACATTCGGCCCGGCTACTACAGCCAAAAGTCCTTTTTCCCTTAATGAGTGAACGATTTGGATCGCTTCACCCGATATGGAAATCCCCAACATCAATCCTTTGCTGCGTACTTCTTTCACACTGTTAAAGCGCGCCAATGAATCTTCAAGCTTATCTTTGAATACCGTCCCTTTCTCTGTAACAGATTCCAGGAAATCAGAAACGAAGATTTTCTCAAGCGTCGCTTTCACCGCCGTTGAAGCTAATGGGTTCCCACCAAACGTAGAACCGTGAGATCCAGCTGTGAAGGAATCTTTCAATTCGGCTTTCCCTAACATAGCCCCGACAGGAAACCCACTTCCCAATCCTTTGGCAGCTGTCACGATGTCAGGATCCAGCCCATGGTGTTGATAGGCAAAGGCCTTTCCTGTACGACCGATGCCGGTCTGAACTTCATCAATGATCAAAAGGGCGCCTAATTCCCGGCATTTATCTTCGACCGTTTTCAGAAATTCTTTGGTTCCCGGTACGACTCCACCCTCTCCCTGGATGACTTCGACCATAATCGCAGCCACATGACCGTCGTGCACTTCCTCTATTTTTTGTACATCGTTATAAGGGAAGTATTCGAAAGTCGGAAGCAGAGAACCGAATCCTTCATGAATCTTTTCCTGCCCTGTTGCACTCATCGTAGCAAATGTCCGTCCGTGGAAAGATTGCTTGAATGTAATGATTTTCTCTCTCCCTGTATGTTTACGGGCAAGCTTGATTGCCGCTTCATTCGCCTCTGCCCCGCTGTTACAGAAAAAAGCATAGTCTAGTTCAGACGCATCACAAAGCAAATTCGCTGCCTCTTCCTGAACAGGGATTTGGTATAAGTTTGATACATGCCACACTTGATTCAACTGTTCTTCCAGCGCTTCCTGCACTTCTGGAGGTCGATGACCGAGATTACATACAGCAATCCCTGATACAAAGTCTAAATAATCCTTCCCTTGATCATCGGTCACCGTGGTTCCCTTTCCAGATACAATCGTTAAAGGAAAGCGATTATACGTAGGAAATAAACTCACTCTACCATCTCCTTCCTTTTTGCTCTAATGGATGTGCCATTCAACGAATCGCCTTGCATCAAAGCTTGTTCTCCACTTACAATTCTTACTTCTTGTAAATGGTCGGATAATGCTTCCGTTGCAGAACGGACCTTAGGAATCATTCCGCCATAGATGACCTTTTGCTCGATCATACCATCAATTTCCTCGGGTGTCGTGCAGTCGAGAATTTCGTCTTCAACGAGAATGCCTGGAACATCTGTCACATATAAAAGCTTTTCAGCTCCTACAGCTGTTGCTATAGCCCCGGCTGCTACATCTGCGTTAATATTCACCGTTTGATGATCTTCGGTTTTCCCAAATGGTGCGACGACAGGAAGAAAACTTTCAGCAAGAAGATTCTTCAGTATAGTTGGATTTACTTCTTTCACCTTACCTACAAGACCTAGGTTTTCTTTATCCAAGTAATCGGCTTGCAGCAACGATGCTTCAGATCCTTTGACTCCGACGGCTTTGACTCCCTTTTTCATCAGATGACCGGTAATCCTGCCATTCACAGAACCCCCAAGAACCATTTCTACCACTTCGAGCGTTTCTGGAGTCGTTTTTCGTAATCCGTCATAAAATTCACCTTCGATGTTCAGCTGATCCAGCAATCTTGTGATCGCAGGTCCTCCTCCATGAACAATGATTACTTGATAATGTTCCTGCAGGTCCAGAAAGCTGTTATAAAAGTCTTCGGTGAGTTGATCGAGCATACTTCCCCCAAGTTTTATGACAATAAGAGGCTTAGGTTCTGTAACTTGCATTGATTTTGACGTAGTCATAAGTCAAGTCACACCCCCACGCCGTGCCTTCCCCATCTCCTTCATAAAGATGGATGGTTATTTTCACTTCTTCATTGTCCAAATCTTCGGTTGCCTGTTCTTCAGAAAATGGACATGGCGTTCCGTTACTGAATACCAGTTGATCTTCAATGTAAATATCACACTGAGTCGGATCTACTTCAGCCTCACTATGGCCGATGGCGCCGACAATCCTTCCCCAGTTGGCATCCAACCCATAAACAGCTGTCTTCACCAGGCTCGAACCAACCACTTTTTTACCGATGATTCGCGCTTCTTCATTTGTGCGGGCCCCGGTGACCTCCACTTCAATCAGTTTTGTGGCACCTTCCCCATCTTTGGCGATTTGTTTGGCAAGATCTTCACAAACAAGCTGAAGGGCGGTTTGAAAAGCTTCCCAGTCCGGGTGGTCTTCTGTTAATGATTCATGATCTATTTCTCCATTCGCAAGCGTCAGGACCATATCATTGGTCGAAGTCTCTCCATCAACCGTAATCTGGTTGAAGGATTTATCGATAGAAGGACTTAACGCGCGTTTTAAATCACTAGGTCCAATGGTTGCATCAGTCGTGATAAAACCAAGCATTGTCGCCATATTCGGGTGAATCATCCCCGATCCTTTAGCTGCTCCACCGATGGTGACGGTTTTCCCTTCTACCTGTACCTGGTAGCACGCATGCTTTTGACAAGTATCTGTCGTAAGAATCGCTTGTTGAAAATCTTTATACCCTGCTTCTGATGGCTCAACATTCTCACAGCCGTGGGTGATCTTTTCCATTGGAAGCTGCTGTCCGATCACACCCGTAGAGGCTACAGCTACGTATTCATCCGGAATCTCAAACCTTTTTGCAATCATCCGACGCATCTCGTAAGCATTGGCAAGACCTTCTTCTCCTGTGCACGCATTAGCGACTGCACTATTGATCACGACACTTTGAATTTTCCCCTGTTCTGCAATGCTTTCCTGCGTCACCTGAAGAGGCGGGGCCTGGAAATGGCTTTGAGTGTACACAGCCGCTGCAGAAGCCGGTCGATCACTCATAAGAAGGGCGAAGTCCTTTTTTCTGTATCTTAATCCGCTATGAATTCCACCTGCCTTGTACCCTTTCGGCGTAAGAATGGATCCATCCGCTACTTTTTCGATTGTTTGGGTGTTCTTCGCTTGTATCAAACCATCTCTCCCTCTCTTCATTAAGGATAAACAGGCAGTGGTGCAAGCCCTGTTCTCTCATCATATTGAAATACAAGATTCATATTTTGGACCGCCTGACTGGCTGCCCCTTTCATTAAGTTATCAATGACACTTACGATGGTGACCCGCTTCGTCCGGGCATCAATGGTAAGACCGATATCACAGAAATTAGACCCATACACATCTTTCGTGCATGGAAACCCGCCCGATTCCCGGACCCTGACGAACGGTTGCGGCTCATAGTAGCTCTTAAACTTCTGCCGTAAATCCTCTTCACTCATCTCTTCTTTTAACTGAAGATAGATGGTCGCCATGATTCCTCTTGTCATCGGAACGAGGTGTGTGGAAAAGGTGACAGGTTCTAGTTGGTCGTCCCAAATGGTTAATTGTTGTTCAATTTCCGGGATGTGCTGATGTTGATTCACTTTATAAATTTGAAAATTTTCCTGGGCATGAGCAAAATGGGTGATTGGATTTGGATTTTTCCCAGCTCCTGACAGCCCTGACTTCGCGTCAATTACGATCGAGTCAGGCTGCACCAATCCTTCTTTGACTACTGGTCCCAAACCAAGTAATGTCGCGGTCGGATAACACCCTGGATTGGCAATAAGGTCTGCCTTTTCTATTTGCTCTTGATTCCACTCCGGGAGCCCATAGACGGCATTCCCCAGTGTCCCATCAGGGGCTGCTTCTTTTTTGTACCACTGTTCATAAGTAGCAGGCTCTTTTATTCTTAAATCACCAGAAAGGTCAATGACTTTTGCATGGCCGCCCTGGAGTTGAGGTGTCAATTGACTTGAAACCCCAGACGGAGTCGCAAGGAAAATGACGTCCAAATCCTCCTTCATCTTCTCCGGTTCTAAATCATGTAAAACATAAGATTCTCCCCCTTGGAATTGAGGGTAAATGTTTTCAAATTTCTCCCCAGCCTGGGAGGATGAATATAAGGTTATCGCTTTAACTTGTGGATGATTTGTTAATAAGCGGAGCAATTCAATTCCGCCGTATCCGGTCGCACCTACAATCCCTGCTTTCACTCTAAATCCACCTCTATGTATATTTATTATTTCATCTGTATATTTACAATATTATTAACCCTTAGGAAGCAGATGTCAATAGATTCCCATCACAATTTGTTAGTTTTACAGATTCTTAATGGAAACACTGCATAATCTCAACAATTCCTATCGAAAGCGGATTTTGAAAAAGAAAAAAGATCACCATTTATACACATGTGGATAAGTGTCGCTCCCTTCTCACAATCTCTCCTTTTATTCACATATGCACAATTTTATACACATTATCAACAGTACCCCCCCCCTTATTTCACTAACGCTCCCTTTTCTTGAAGACTCAGTTTCGAGACTTTTGTTGAGTGGATATGGGGCTGCGGGGAATGACTCGCTTTCCGTGGGAGCGCGGTGAGCGCATATCGCGCTCCCTTAAAGGAAGCCTTGCCTAGTTGAAATAATGAATGACCATTCCTGGCCATGGATACGGGGTCAGGGAAACGACGATTTGCAGTGCTTTGGATCAGTCAGTAGAAAAACACACTCGTTCGTGTCTCCATTCGCTTTTCATACGGACGTTTCCCAGACCCTGTTCCCTTACCTTATTCGTGCAGGATCTTTGGTTAAAACAACTCTATAACGGTGTGGGTGAACAGGTCTTCATTACAGAACTCGGCAGGTTACTGGTAGAGGGATTTCGATAACCTCATAGGGCAAAGGGGCGGAGGGAAACGGTGAGACTCCTGTGGGAAGTGCGTGGTAGATGAGACCCCGCAGAGCGTTAGCTCGAGGAGGCTCATCACTCGCCCACGGAAAGCGAACCTTTTCCCGGAGCCCCTATACTCCCACAAAGTCTCGAAATCATGTCTTACACAATCCTGCCATATTCTTTAAGAAACCATGCAAAAAACACCCCGGCCGCGGGTGGCGGGGGTGTTGGTGGTTAGACGGTGAAGGACTGGAAAATGTTTTTTTCGTTCATTGGGAAGACTTCGCGTCCCACAAGGTGGTTGATAATGACTTTATTCCGATGGATCGATAGACCAAGGTTGGTAGATCCTACACCGTGGGTATGGGAAATCCCACTGTGTACATAAATTTCATTTTCTGTTTCCTCTGTCGTGACAAGTCGGTAATCTGCGGTCACCTTGTATCTTCCTTCTTCATCCCATTCAAGGAAATCTTCCAAGTGGTGGACAAAATCTGGAACAAAAGGCTTGTAACCTGTTGCAGCAATGACAAGATCCGTTTGATGGGTGAACGTTTCTTTTTTCTGATAGTGGTAACATTCGAGTTCATAGCCACCATCTGTTTTTGGACGAACATCTTTTACTTCACTAAGGACCTGCAATCCGACATTCAGGTCTTCTCGCCCGACCGAATACTCGTAGAGGAGATTGTAGATGTCATTGATTGTATGATTGCTGATTCCTTTATAATACAGTCCTTGATTAGCGAAGATCTCATCTTTCTGTTTTTGTGGTAGCTGGTAAAAATAATTCACATAATCCGGTGAAAAGTGCTCGAGGCTTAGCTTAGATTCTTCCATCGACTCAAAACTCGCCGAACGTGTAATCCAGTCGAGACGGTAGCCACAGTCGCGTTGTTCCTTCAGCAATTCACGGAAGGTCTCGGCAGCACTTTGGCCAGAGCCGACCACCGTAATCGAGCCCGCTTTACGGCATTGGTCCTGATTTGGTAGGAAATCCGCTGTATGGAAAACGTCTTCTGAAGAGGCAGATTGGAATGAGCGCGGCATGACCGGTACGCTTCCTGTTCCCATCACTAAATTCTTCGTGTGGTAAACCTCTGTTTCTCCGTTTTCTCCATTCGTCAATTCTACTTCGAAAAGTTCTTCGTTATCTTTGTAATGCCTTATATTCGTGACCCTTCTTCGGAATCGGCAACTGTCGAGCTGACGAGCGACCCATTGGCAGTAATCGTTGTATTCCCTTCTCGGGATGTCGAGCCGCTGCAAAAAGTAAAACTGATACATTCGCTCATTTTTGCTGATGTAGTTCAAAAAGCTGTATTTGTTCGTCGGATCTGCCATCGTCACCAAATCAGCGATAAAAGGGACTTGCATTTTTGTCCCTTCAATCAACATTCCCGGGTGCCAGTCGAAAGCTTCCTTCTGTTCAAAAAACAGGGATTCAACTTCGTCTATCTCATCCAGCAAAGCAGCCAGACTCAAATTGAAAGGTCCTACACCTACTCCGATCAAATCATAAATCTTTTCTCGTTGTTCCATCATCGACGACTCCTTTATATTACGTTCCTCAATTGTTTAGGGAAATGGTCTTCTCTTCCCACAAAAATCATCCTGAGCCTTTCCACTCAATAAATGATGTCTTTTCAGAAAAATGACCGATTTCTGAAAAGGATGTACTAACCTTATGTTATCATAACCACATCCTTACGATAATAGCCGAACATGAAGGAGGAGGAACTAGTGAGCCGTATTCATTTAGTGGCAACGAACGAACGCCGTTTTTTCATGGCAGACCTCCTGCTAGCTGATGAGTCTGAAGCCATTATCGAAAGTTATATCGATGATGGTCTGTTTTATACCATTCATCTGGACGATGTACACATTGGTGTCTGTTTGTTCGTGTTTCCTGAAGAACACACGGTGGAAATTAAAAACATCGCCATACAAGAAGCCTATCAAGGACAAGGATACGGGAAACGAGTAATCAACGCAGCCTTTTCCCTTTTTCAAAAGAAAGGGTACAAAGAAATGCTCGTCGGAACTTCTAATTCTAGTATTGAAAACTTAGCCTTTTATCAGAAAGCTGGTTTTCGGTTCCATGAGATTCATCGCGACTTCTTCCTTCAATACTCGGATCCTTTTTATGAAAATGGGATAAGAGGAATGGACATGATTTATTTCCGCAGACCTCTAACCATTTGATATGATGCTATGCCTACACCATCTAGAAGTAACGGTTGTATTTGGACGGATTCATATTGGAAGTGAAATTCAGCAAAAAAGACTACTTCTAAAAGAGTAGTCTTTTTTGTATCTTGATGTATTATTCTTTTCCTCAGATGAGTCCTACAAAATTCTTCGCTAAATCCCTCTACCGTTTTTTATTCATTATCCTTAACGTCTTTTACAAACTGCTTTTGCACCTGCTGATTAAAACAACGTTAAAAAGATGGATATACTTTTCATAAATTCCCAATATATGAACATGCTAATGAAAAACAACGTAGAGAGGTGGGAGCTTGTGAAGGGTAACACGACGAATAATAAAAAATCTCCTAGTGCTCAGCCTCTCTTTCAATCATTGGATGAAAATTTGAACGATATCCGCACAACTCTTGGAAACAGCTCCGACCTTGTGACACGTCCCTTCTCCATTCATAAGACATCCGCTGCTGTTCTTTACATGGATGGGCTCGTAGATAAGAACACGGTGCAAAACTTCATTTTGGAATCTTTAATGCTCGAGGTTCCAGAAAAAAGGCATTTTACTCACCATCTATATGAATCCATTAAAGAAGCCAATCTCCCCATCGGTGAAATGTCGGAAGTGGAAGATAAACAGGACCTTCTGAAGAAGTTACTTTCTGGTGAAACTATTTTGCTCCTGGACAAGCAAACGAAAGCTTTATCCGCAAGTACAAAAGGCTGGCGCGACAGGGGCGTACAAGAGACTACATCAGAAAGCGTCATCCGCGGGCCGAAAGAAGCTTTCACTGAAACGATTAGAACAAATACCGCTCTTTTAAGACGGAAAATTAAAGACCCTAATCTCAGAGTAGAAGCGAAAACCATCGGAAGGAAAACTTGTACGGATATTGCGGTTGTTTATTTAGAGGGTACAGCTGAAAAAGAAGTCCTTGATCAAGTGAAGGAGCGACTGAACCAAATCGATATCGATGCTGTGTTAGAGAGTGGATATATTGAGGAATTCATTCAGGATGCTCAGTATTCCCCTTTCCCTACGGTTTATAATTCAGAAAAGCCGGATGCTATTGCTGGGGGAATATTGGAAGGCAGGGTTGCCATCCTGATTGATGGAACTCCGAATGTCCTTTTAGTGCCTGCTCTATTTGTGAACTTTATGCAATCCAGTGAGGACTATTACCAACGAGCAGACATTGGAACATTGGTGAGATTGCTGCGATTGTTTTGTTTTTCAGTGGCCTTATTCATGCCATCGCTCTATATCGCTTTTACAACGTTCCATCAGGAAATGATCCCCCCTCCTCTTTTGATCAGTCTTGCTTCTCAAAGGGAAGGAGTACCCTTCCCCGCTTTTGTGGAAGCTCTTATGATGGAATTGACTTTTGAAGTCCTTCGAGAAGCCGGGGTCCGTCTGCCAAAACCCGTAGGTTCCGCTGTTTCGATTGTCGGAGCGCTGGTACTCGGTCAATCAGCTGTGCAAGCCGGACTTGTCTCCCCCGCCATGGTCATCGTGGTGGCTATTACCGCAATCAGCAGTTTCGTGTTTCCTGCTTACAATATGGCCATCTCAATCAGAATCCTTCGTTTTCCATTGATGATTCTAGCGGCCACCTTCGGGTTGTTCGGAATCATTTTAGGCATGATTGCCATGGTTTTTCATTTGTGCAGCTTGCAATCGTTCGGCAAGCCATATATGGCTCCTCTCGCTCCTATGATTGGGAAAGATCAAAAAGATGTGTTAATTCGCTTACCCCATTGGGGACTTCTTTCACGACCGAGTTTCTTTACGAAGAACGATCAAAAACGAGTCGATTCCAAATCGAAGGAGAGGTGAAGATGTATATGAACATATGTCTCAAAGCAATCACCCTAGCGGTTTGCCTCCTCCTCCTTGCCGGATGTTGGAATAGTAAAGAATTAGATGACCTTGGTATTGTCGTAGCTGTCGGAATCGATAAAACAGAAGACGATCAGTTCCTATTGGTCACTCAAGTCATCAATCCCTCAGAAATTGCGACAGATGCACCGACTACAAGGCCGCCTGTTTCGATTTATGAATCTACAGGAGATTCCATCTTCGAAGCTTTTCGTAATATGACAGAAAAGTCGCCGAGGAAGATGTACCTGTCACAACTACGCGTTCTTGTTATTGGAAACCGATTAGCTGAGGAAGGCATCCTGCCCTCACTTGATATCTTTTATAGAGACCATGAATTTCGCACCGCTTTTTTTGTAACCATTGCGAAGGATACAGGAGTGAAAGATTTACTGAAGGTACTCACTCCGTATGAAAAAATCCCTGCCAACAAACTCATGCATTCGATGGAATCCGTACAGAGAAGTCTAGGAAGTTCAAAAGGAATTGTCATTGATGAACTGATCGCTCAAATCCTTAGCAAAGGGCAAAACCCGGTGTTGCCAGGCCTGCTTATCGAAGGGGATGCTGAAATTGGTACAGCAATTGAGAATATCGAAAAAATTGATGCCCCTACACAATTACGAGTTGATCACCTCGCCGTAATGAGAGAAGATCGAGTGATCGGCTGGTTAACACCGGACGAAAGCAAGGGCTTGAACTATATTACAGGCGACATGGAAAGTACAACTGTTTCGTACCCTTGCGATAGCGAAGGGCTTGTAAGTGTAGAAGTGCTTCGGACAGATAGCAGTTCAAAAGCAAAGATCGAAGATGGGACCCCCTCCATATCCATTGAATTAGAATTGGAAGGCAATGTAGGAGAATTGAACTGCCCCATTGACCTTACGAAAGCAGAATCCATCGAAACCATTAATGGAGATGTTGAAAAAAAGGTTAAACAAAAGATGGAAGCTGCGATCAAGGCAGCACAAGAAGACTTCGGGAGTGATATTTTCGGGTTTGGTAGTCTCATCCAACGAAAAAATCCTGACTATTGGAAAACCGTTGAAAAAGATTGGAACAGCCAGTTCAAAGAATTAAAGGTGGAAATTCAAGTCAAAGCTCAAATTCGAAGAAAAGGGAATTCAACACAACCCATTACAATAGAAGAATAGGTGTGATATCCACGTGTGGTCTATGATCTCCATCATCGTTCTCGCATTAGGGATTTTCTTACTTGAATTTCCCAAGCTATACAAAAAAAACAGAAAAAAAGAGGCATGGTTTTTCACGATTTTCCTGCTTTCCTTCACAATCATTAGTGTATTGGAAAGCCTGGAGGTTGAGCTTCCGAACCCGCTTGATCTCATTCAAACGTTCTATAAAATGATTAGATTCTAAACGATAAGAGGTGTAGATATGGATAATAAGACGATCAGTCCCCGGCAGTTTATGTTTCTAGTCATTTTGTTTTCCGTGGGAAGTTCCATTCTGATCGTCCCTACCCCGCTTGCGGCGAATGCGAAACAGGATGCCTGGATATCCATATCCATTTCAGTTGCTATTGGATTGTTCCTTGTGGTTCTTTACAATCACATCGCTACACTCATGAAAGGACAAACCTTCGTCCAGGCCACCATTGCCGTATTTGGAAACTGGTTTGGGAGAGTTCTGCTTTTTTTCTACCTCTCTTTTCTCTATATTCTGGCCTCCCTTGTGTTAAGAAACATCGGCGACTTCATGACCACCCAAATCATACCAGAAACACCTTTGCAGTTTACTCATATCCTTTTTTTAATCGTGGTCATATGGGGAGCTTACCTTGGACTAGAAGCCATTGGGCGGTCTTCAGAAATGTTTATGCCCTGGGTGGTACTACTGGTGGTTTTTTTCACGATCACATTATCCCCGCAAATCAAAATGGAGAATCTACAACCGGTTCTTGGCAATGGAATCGTTCCTGTCCTGGACACTTCTACATTCGTCATCGGCACGCCCTTATTAGAAATGGTCACTTTTCTTATGATCATCCCTTATGTCAAAGATGGGAAAACAAAGAAAAGAGCCTGGCTGTTAGGAACTTTCATTGGCGGGGCTATCTTAACGTTAATCACTCTCTTATGCATCCTGATTTTAGGCAGCGATTTAACTGCATTGAACACATATCCGAGCTACAAGTTAGCACAAAAAATCAACATCGCCGGTTTTTTAGAAGGACTGGAAATTATCATCGCGATCATATGGATGATCACAATCTTCTTCAAAATGGTCGTTCTTTATTATTCAACCACTGTAGGCATTGCTCAGTTTCTGACCATGGAAGACCACCGGCCTTTGTTGCTCCCACTAGGGATGGGGATGGTCGTATTATCCATCATCGCTTACCCGGATGTTGCTTATTTTGAGACATTTATCAATGAAACATGGTTTCCCTTTGCCATTACACACGGTTTGATCATTCCTTTAATCGTTTGGATAGGGTTGTTATTCAAGTCAAAGAAACAAAATAAAACCCAGCAAGACCCTTCTTAAAACACATAAAATCAGAAGGTCGGTTTACTAGACCGGCAAGTGGATATACCGGATATAAAAAAGCACAGGCATCTTGCCTGTGCTTTTTTATAAGCTCAATTTTCATATCGTCCGGTTCAGGGTCTTGAAGCCCTAAGTGTAAACTTGTATTCGTCACTTTTGAAGTGGTTTTCACTATATTCAAAAATGGTTCCATCAACAAAAACACTATACGATTGAATCTTCAGGATCGGCATGGATTCCTCGACCGTAAGCGCTTCTGCAATATCCGTGGAAGGCAGGACCGGGATGACTTCCTGGAAGCTGTCTTTGATCTTCATCCCCACTTCCTTTTCAATATAATCATACTTCGAACCGGTCATAATTCCATACGAGAGATTCGGAAACATAGAAACCGGCAAATACGTATCCTCGACGACATATGGAATATCATCGACAAGTCTTTGACGGCGGACGTAAAATACTTTCTCCCCATCGGCAAGTTGCAGCATTCGTTTCACATGATCCTCCGCTTCTTTCAATTCAAAGTGGAGGACTTTGTTCACTGGTTCTTTATTTAAACGTCTCATTTCTTCTGTGAAACTCAACAGTTCGAAAATGTTATGTTCAATTTTCTGCTCTTTCACATAGGTACCGCTCCCCTGTACCTTCTCAAGAAGCCCCTCTTCAACAAGGCCTTTGATTGCCTGTCTCACTGTCACGCGGGATGCTTCGTATCTTTCTGAGAGATGCATTTCTGTGGGGATCGCTTCCCCTTCTTTCCATATCCCCGATTGGATTTCCTCTTTGATTTGTTGAGCAATTCTACGATACAAAGGCGCAGCCATTTCTATTCCTCCCATTACTAATGACCTGTGTGATGCGGGGATGTGGCGTCCCATCCCCACATATTCAACCAAGTCGAAACCTATCTCTACAACCATTATAACGAAATGTTGCAAAAAATACGATACAAATGTTGACGCTTTCAACAATATGTATTATATTCATATTAAGTTAAAAATAAAACAAATATAATACCTTTATTGGAGGTCTTGAATATGAAAAAACAAAACCTTGTCGTCGTCGGTGGCGGCAGCACTTACACCATCGGTATGATCATGAGTCTTGTAGCAGAAAAAGAACAGTTTCCTTTGAAAACGATTACCTTTTATGACACGAATGCAGAACGCCAGGAGAAAATTGCGAAAGCATCAGAAATCATCCTTCGTGAAAAGTATCCGGAACTGGAGAGTTTCCATTACACGACAGATAAAGAAGAAGCTCTGACAAATGCAGATTTCGTTTTCGTATAAATTCGGACAGGCGGTCTTGCAATGCGTGAGCAGGATGAGCAAATACCTCTTAACCACGGAGCCGTCGGGCAGGAAACATGCGGACCAGGCGGAATGGCTTACGGACTGCGGTCCATCGGAGATATGATCGACCTCGTCAACGATATCCGTCATTATTCTCCAGATGCTTGGATCCTAAACTACACGAATCCTGCAGCGATCGTTGCAGAAGCTCTACGTCGTGAGTTCCCGGAAGATAAAAAGCTCTTGAATATTTGTGATATGCCGGCAGCAATTATGGTCAGCTACGCAGGTATCCTTGGAAAAGACGTCTTCGACCTTGTCCCTGAATACTTCGGACTTAACCACTTCGGCTGGTTCACGAAAATTCTCGACAAGAACGGAAACGATCACACAGACACAATTAAACGTGCCATCACAGAGGACGGCTTTATTCCTGAAGATGCAGAGATTGCCAACGACCCTTCCTGGATCAAAACGTTCAAGCAGGTGGAGCAAATGGTGACAGACTTCCCTGAATACTTGCCGAACACATACTTGCAATACTATCTCTATCCTTCTCAAATGGTAGAAAAAGAAGACGTCACCAACACACGTGCCCGCCAAGTTATTAATGGCCGCGAAAAACGCGTTCATACCCTGGCCGATCAAATCATTGCAGATGATACAACAGAGAACGTTGAACTTGAAGTGGACATCCATGGTCGTTACATGATCCGCGTCGCCGCATCCATGGCTTACAATAATGGAGATATTTTCATCGTCATGGTTGAAAACAATGGTACGATTGCCAACCTTCCAGATGATTCGATGGTTGAAGTTCCAGCGATGATTACAAACCGTGGACCGAAGCCATTCGCCGTCGGAAACATTTCTACCTTCTATAAAGGACTAATTGAGGGGCAGCTTGCGTACGAGAAACTTGTCGTGGATGCGTATTATGAAAACAGCTACGAAAAAGCACTCCAGGCCTTGACGTTGAACCGGACGGTTGTAGACGCACCTCGCGCCCGCAAAATCTTGGATGACATGATTGAAGCGAACCAGAAGTACTGGCCTGAGTTACACGCCAGCAAGCAGCTTGTAACATCGAAATAACCCAATGGAACCCCGGCCCATTCCGGGGTCTCCTCTATATCAAACAAGAAAGCGTTTCCCTATAAAGGAGGATCAGAAGTGAAGAAATATTTTGGAAGCTTACAGAAGTTCGGAAAATCACTGATGGTTCCCGTCGCGTTGCTCCCAGCTGCCGGTATATTGCTCGGGCTTGGAGCTGCGTTGACAGGACCACTCGCTGATACACTCACTTTTTTACAAAATGACATCATTCAACTCATCGGTAGCGGTATGTCTGATATCGGAATCAGCATCTTCAACAATCTTGCTGTCATCTTCGCCATCGGGGTTGCCATAGGCTTAACAGGGGGATCAGGAATTGCTGCCTTAGCGGCACTACTCGGTTATATCATTATGAACAAAACCATTTCCTTCGCTTTAGGAATCACCCCTGAAATGGTCAGTGAAAGCGGAGAATATGGCATGGCACTCGGTATTCCGACCCTGGAAACAGGTGTCCTTGGCGGAATTGTCGTAGGACTTTTAGCTGTTTGGATATATAACAAATTCCATGAATTTGATCCTCCAGAAGTGCTCGGTTTCTTTGCCGGCGACCGTTCTGTGGGGATTGCCATGGTCTTCTCGTCCATTTTCCTTGCTCTTGCTATGATGGTCGTTTGGCCGCCGATTCAAGGGGGCATCAATGCTGTCGCAAACGTTATCGCTAATGGTGCGACAAACCCGTTATACATCGGACTTTACGGCTTCTTAGAACGTGCGTTGATTCCGACAGGTTTGCACCACATCTGGTATGCTCCATTTCTATGGACATCTCTAGGCGGAACTGCAGAAGTAGCCGGAAGCGCCGTTTCCGGAGATCAGTACATTTTCCTTGCACAGATTGCCGAAGGTGTGGAAGTAACAGCAGGACGCTTCATGGCAGGTAAATTTCCTGTCATCATGTTCGGACTATTAGGAGCTGCACTTGCAATGTACCGCCGTGCAGACAAAAAAAATCAACCTGTTGTTAAAGGAATGCTCATTGCCGCAGCAGGTACAGCCTTTTTGACAGGTATCACAGAGCCAATCGAATTCACATTCCTATTCGTCGCTCCACTGCTTTTCGTATTCCACGCTTTTCTTGCTGGTATCTCGTTTGCCGTCATGTACATGCTGGACGTTCACCTTGGGTGGGCCGGCG